>JAFVWG010000086.1 GCA_017501805.1 Oscillospiraceae bacterium | reverse complement strand
TTCTTTTCGTTATGTCGTTCCGTACGGTCTCAAGCGGCATATGCCCCTCCTCGCTCCGCGCCGTCCGCCACGCGGTATTGCTTCTTATTTCCAGTATACTCCTCCCGCGCACGAATTTCAAATTTTCCTGCAGCTGCAGGTGTTTGTAACAACCCCTCCGGACTCGCTGCGCTCGCCCACCTCCCCTTGCACAGGGGAGGCTTTCTCCGCACCAAAGGCTCCCTTGTGTAAAGGGAGCTGTCACCGAAGGTGACTGAGGGATTGTCCATCCAATCCGTGCCGAAGGCACACCCGTCTCACTTGCCTCTCACAAAAAGCAGGGACGGCAGCCAACGCTGTCGTCCCTGTACGCATTTCTTACATCCGTCCCTTTGCGAGCGCGTCGCGGACTGCGGCGACAAGCTTCGTGTTGAGGCGGGGGAGCTCTGCCATGCTGTTGTAGAGGACGCCGATCTCCGCGTCCTCCTTCCCGGGATTCTCGCGGACGAGCCGCTTCACCGTTTCGATCGGCTCGAGGCAGCTGTCCAGCATCCGGTTCACTTCCGCCGCGCCCTTTGCGGACGTGCCGCAGGGATGGTAGTCGTGCGCGGTGTAGACGGCGTCCACGCCGAGGGCGCGGACCTTTTCGACCGCCTCGATATGCTCCACGGGGAGCGAGATATTCGCGCCCCACGCGCCGGAGCCGAAAATGCCGTACAGCTGCAGGCAGTCGCCCGTCACGAGGGTATTGCTCCGCGTGTCGAGGATCGCCGCGCTGTCCTCGGTGTGACCGGGGATCGTGACGACCCGCAGCACCTTGAGAAACACCTCGCCGTCCCCGGGCGCATACACCTTGTATTCGGGATATTTCTCCTTCAGCGCCTTCGAGCGCGAGAGGACCGTCACATCGGGAAAGCGCTCCAGAAGCTCGCGCAGCGCGCCCGCGTGGTCGTTGTGATTGTGGGAGATGAAGATATACTTCAGCTCCTTTTCGCCGATGCCGAGCTTCTCCAGCATCGGCAGAATATATCCTTCCGCGTCCTCCGGGAAGCTGGCGGCATCAAAGAGCAGCACGCCGTCCTCGGTCTCGAGCGTGCAGACCGTGGTAAAAATGTCCTTGTACGGCAGGGCGATCTTATGGATGTTTTCGTTGATGGTGATCATATACATACCTTCCTCTCAAAAGAATCGGAACGCGCAGGGCTTACGCCTACTGCCAGACCAGCGTTGCCAGCGCCACAACAAGCGGCATCGAGACCACCGAAAGCAGCGTAGACAGGCAGACCATACCCGTGGCGGGACGGTAGTCCAGCTCCGCGCGCTGCGCGTACAGGGCAACATTCGTGCCGACCGAAGCGGAGGCGAGCAGCAGAAGCGTCAGCTTGATCTCCTGCGCAACCGGGATCGGCCACAGAACGCAGGTCAGAACGACCGGGAGCAGCGCCAGCCGTGCCGCACTGACTCTCCAGCTTGCAGCGCTTGCAAAGATCTGACGCGGCGGCGTGCTGCCAAGGTAGATGCCCAGCAGGATCATCGCCAGCGGGCTGTTGCAGGCGGCAATCGCGCCGAGCGCGTTCGTCACGATTTCCGGCGGACGGACGGGCAGGAAATACAGGAGCATACCCAGCGGAAGCGAAAGCATCAGCGGATGGATCGGCGAGCTTTTCTTCGGATGCGCGTCGGGACCCATATGATACTGCCCGTAGACCCACTGCAGGATGTTCATCATCGCGACGTAGCCGGCGGCGTAGAAC
>JAFVWG010000085.1 GCA_017501805.1 Oscillospiraceae bacterium | reverse complement strand
CCGATGTCGGCAAGACCCGCTCGACCAACTACGTCGCGCCCGAGTATGCCACGCCGCAGGAGACGATGTACACCGTCTGCTCGGACTTTGCGCATCAGGTCTACTGGGAGGCGTATCACTACGAGCTGATCCCCGGCGGCACAGCCGGAAGCTGCACGACCGCCAACCTTGTTGCCTTCGGCTCGGAGGAGGATAAGATCCCCAACAATCCAAATGTCCTTTACCGTTGGGACAAAGAAAAGAATTCCGACATCAGCACGACCGAGGCGATCAAGCGGGTGCTTTCCGTGTGCCAGAAGGGCGATATCATCACCGTGATCCGCAACACCAAGAGCGGTCTTCACGGTCACTCGATGATCTACATCGGCGAGGCCTTCGGTGACGGAAAAGCTTACCTGCTGCACAGCAGCGGTTTGCATATGACCATAAGCAAAAAGGTCGAAAGACGCGAATATAAGCCGGATGCGACAAATATCGACACGCGCCACGGCGTGCATACCGCGAAGGATTCCGGCGGCGGTACGATCATGCTCAGCGAGGCGGAAAGCAAGCTGCTGAACAGCTACAAAAAGAATGCGATCAAGATGAACGTGCTGCGTCCTCTGGTGAGCATGTCCGAACGGGAATATCCCATAACGGCGGCGACAAAATATCGCATGAGCCATCCGCGGCTTGCGATCGACCGCTATCTGGATAAGACACGGCTCAACAGTACCTTCCCGGGCGACACGGTCACGATGACGCTGCAGCTGACGAACAAGTCCGACACCGCCTACACCGTGCCCGTGACGGAGAAAGTGCCCGTCGGCGCGAAGGTCAAGACGCCGTTTGAGGGCGCGATGCTTTCGGGCGACACGATGCAATGGGAGGTCGCGCTTGCTGCGGGCGAGACGAAGACCCTGACCTGCGCGTATGAGATCACCGCGCAGCGCGGCGCAGAGGTCGTGTTTGACGGCGGCTTTGTCGGAGACATTCCCTCCAACACCATCCCCCTTTCCGTGAGCGGCGCGAAGCTGAACGCGGAAGCGCAGGCGCGGCTTGCGGCGTTGGCAAAGGGCGACTACAAGCAGGTCATCAAGGCAGAAAATCCGACAAATGATACGCTCGCGGAGATCGTCTACACGAAGATCCTCGGGCTGAATGTGAAGCTCCCGGACTTTGCGCAGATCGCGGCAAAGCTCATTAAGGAAGTCAAGACTCCCTCGCAGAAGAACACGCGGGTGTTCCTCACCTGTGACGAGGTCGCGGCGGAGGATATGGACGCCTTCCGGATGCTCGTTCCGCGTTTCCGCTACGGACGCGGCGTGTGGTATCCCAAGGGCATCGACCGCTGCTCCGACCTGCGCGACAAGCATCTGGAACCGGGCGATATCGTCGTCCGCTCCAATGAACTGAAAAGCCCCGGAGCGGGAAAGAGCGAGCAGCTCATTTACCTCGGCAGCGGCAAATATCTGCAGCTGGACAAAAACAAACGGCTTGTGATCGCAGAAGAGCCGGAGTTCTTCAAGAGTATTTGCTATCAGGTCTTTTATGTGCTGCGTCCGACGCTGTCATATGACGATATCCACACGCAGTCCGTGCCGGTGGAACTGCCGGTCGTAAAAGACGTCAAATTCACGGATGTGAAGGAAAGCGACTGGTTCTACATCTATGTGCGGGAACTTGTGGGAGACGGAACGGTCAGCGGCATGACCGAGACGGAATTTGCTCCGAATGCCACGCTGACCTACGGTCAGGCACTGAAGCTCATCGCGCTGGCGGCGGGAGAAAAAGAACCCGCGAAGACTGGAACGCACTGGGCGAGCGGCTGGATGAGCCTTGCAAAGAGCAAGGGCTGGATCACGAAGGATGTCGACCCCGATGCCGCCATCACGAGACTGCAGCTTTGCAAGCTTGCAACGGGCGCGAAAAAGCTTATCAAGCAGCCGAAGAAAAATCCCTTTGCGGACACGGAGGATGCGTCCGTGCTCGCGCTCTACAACGCGGGCGTGATCAGCGGCATGACCGCGAAGACCTTCGAGCCGAACGGTCTTCTGACCCGCGCGCAGATCGCGAAGATCATCTCCCTCCTGCGAGAGGCATAAAAAATCCAACCGGAAACACACGCCGTTCGGAGCAAGTGCTTCGAACGGCGTATTGGAAAGAGGGGGAAATATGAACAGACGAAGCAGAGTTTTGGCGGGGATCTTAGCGATCCTGCTGCTCCTTACTGCGCTGCCGGTCACGGCCGGTGCGGCGGGGGACGGGAGCTTTCAGACTTCGGACTGGATCTGGAGCAGCGACAAGGTCACGATCAACTCGGTGTCCTATTTCCGAAAGGAATATACTCTCGCGTCGCGCCCCACGAAGCTTACGATCCGCGCTTCGGCGCACAACCATATGAAATACTATGTGAACGGACAGCTCGTTTCGGGACTGGTCACGCCCGCGCCCTCCGCACCGCCGGAGGCGATGCTGTATCTGACCTACTCCTTCACCGGCACGGAGCTGAACAAGCTCCTCGGCGGGAGCGGGACGCAGCTCTGCCTTGCCGCCGCGGTGCAGTACCTCGGCAATAACGGCTGCAATTACACGAACGGCGTGCCTGCCTTCTGGACGGAGGCAACGGTGCGCTTTGCAAACGGCAGCGAAGAGAAGCTCGTGAGCGGTACGGACTGGAGCGCGCTTGCCGAAACGCCGTATAAAAATGAAACGCCGTCCATGTCCTCGCACAAAATGAACGCGCAGACAGATTATGACGCGCGGAAAATGCCGGATGCGCTCGCGTGGACGCGCTTTGGCTATCGCGAGAGCAACTGCAACTCCGGTACGTGGCAGAAAGCCGTCAAGGCGGGAAAAGAGACTGCTGCATGGAAGCTGCGTCCGCAGCCGATCCCGGAGGGCGTGGTGCATGAAAACATCAGACCGATCCCGGTCGGGCGGCAGAAGGTCGGCTGGCAGGTGTTTGACGCGGGACGCGTCGTGTCCGGCTGGGTGCGTGTGCGCCTGAAAGCTCCTGCGGGAACGCGCATCTGCATCCGCTACTCGGAATATCTGAACGAGGATATCGTGCACTACGGCGTCGGGTCGCGGAAGCAGACCTCCGAGAACTACTGCGACTACTACACCTTTGCCGGAACGGGCTTTGAGGACTTTGCCGCAGACTTCGACTACAAGGCGTTCCGCTATTTTGAGATCGTGGGTATGCCGGATCTGATCCGTCCGGAGGACATCTCCGTGGAATGGGCATCGACCGGGATCACGCAGACGGCGACCTTCTCCTCCTCGGACGATTTTCTGACGAAGCTTTATCAGGCCTGCATCAACACACAGATCAACAACGTTCAGGGTATGCCGGTCGACTGCCCGCACAGAGAGCAGGCACACTATTTGGCGGACTCGCAGCTGCAGTACCCTCTGCTTGCCGCCGCGTTTACCGGAAGCACGGAGCTGATGCATAAGACGCTGCTGGACTTTTCCGCCTCGCAGCTCGAGAACGGACGCTTCCTCTACACCGCACCGACAGAGCAGTATAAAAAGTATGCGTCGATCCCCGAATGGGACCTGCGCTACACGGAGATCCTTTCACAGTATCTCGAACTGACCGGGGATACGGAAGGCGCTGCGGAGTTTTACGACGCCGCGTGCCGCAATGTGAAGTTCCATATGGGCTTGATGGTTCGCGGACTGCTTCCGGACGAGGAGAACGCGAGAAATATCAGCGATCACCCCGAAAAGCCGATCGAGGACAACCCCGGCGACGGACTGCCGCTGACGGTTGCAAGCCTTCTTTTGTACAATTCGATGAACAAGCTCGGTCGCATCGCGGCGCAGCTCGGAAAGACGGAGGATGCCGCCGCGTGGCAGAAACAGGCAGCGACGCTGCGGGAGAATATCAACGCCAAGCTGCTCGACAAGAAGACCCATGCCTACAAAAAGCACACCGGCACGTCGG
>JAFVWG010000084.1 GCA_017501805.1 Oscillospiraceae bacterium | reverse complement strand
TCGGCTCCGCCGGCGTCAGCGCCGTCCCGATGGCGGCGCGCGTCAGTCAGGTCGAAGGACAGAAGGCGAATCCTTCCAACTTCCTCCTGATGCACGCCATGGGCCCCAACGTTGCCGGCGTTATCGGCTCCGCCATCGCCGCAGGCTTCCTGCTGAGCGTGTTCGGCTGAGCGAAAAATCCATACAGACCCGGAGCGGGCGCAGCTGCGCCCGCTCTTTTTGCGCATTGCACAAAAGCGGCAGACGGATGGGAAGTCCCATCCCTACGCGGTGCGGCGCACGCTTCGCGACTCCGCGGGAGATTTTTTGTGCTGCGAGCGGCAGAGGAAGCACAAGGTATAGGGCTTGCATTTTCCGACAGTTGGGAGTAAACTGTAAAAAGGAAGAAATTTGCAACAAATAGCTGTGGAATATCGCGATATGGAGGCGGAATAGCTATGTACGCGAAAAACGGAAAGCATCGTCTGTGGTATGTGCTCACGGCGGTGCTGCTTTGTGCGCTGCTCATCTGCTCCGTGGGTGCGGAGGAGATCGCTGTGGAAGACGTTCCCGTGATCGGTATCACGGAAGCCGCGCCGATGGCGGCGGAGCTGATCGGAACCGCGGCGCAGGAAAGCGCTTCTTCCGAAGCGGAAGATGTGAAAACGGTGCTCGCTCACGCCGAAGGCATCCTGCAGGCGGGCGATTTCCCCGCCGCGGCACAGACGGATACGGGGCTTGCGCTGCAGGCGGAGGAAGATCCCTACGCCGAGGTCTGCGAGGTGATCGCGGCAGGACTGCGCAGCCGTCGGGAGGAGATCGAGATCGAGGACTACAATGTTCCGGAAAAGGATATCGGTCTTGTCTATCAGTGCGCGGTCAACAGGAATCCCGAGCTGTTTTATGTGGGACCGTCCTACCGGTATGCAGCGTTCGGCTCGAAGATCCTCTGGCTCATGCCCTCCTACGACGAGACCTACACCGCGGCGGATTCTGCCGCATTTGAGGCGGTCTGCGACGCGATCGTGTCGCACATCGATCCGGACTGGACCGATCTGCAGAAGCTCCTTTTCCTGCACGACTATATCGTGACGCACTGCGAATACGACCTGACCTACAGCAACTACAACGCCTACAATGCTCTGATCGACCGCTCGGCGGTCTGCCAGGGCTACACCCTCGCCTTTATCCATCTGGCACGGCGTGTCGGACTGGATGCGGATTTTGTTGCCAGCGACGAGCTTGTTCACGCCTGGAACGTGGTCACGCTGGAGGGAGAACGCTTCTATATCGACTGCACCTGGGACGATCCCACGGGTGACTGGTATGAAGGCTTCTGTATGCACGATAATTTTATGCTCAGCAGAGCGGCGACGGTCGCAGCCGGACACGACAGCAGCGACTGGATCTGCGGCACACGCAGGTGCTATGAAGACACGACCTCGACAAAATACGATAACGCGTGGTGGCGGGATAAGCACACGACGATCGCGCAGATCGGCTCGGTCTGCGCCTACGGCGATGACCGATCGGAACAGAACGTCTATCTGCGCGACTGGGCGAGCGGAGAAGAGCACGCGATCCCGCTGCCGACATATGCACTGTGGCCGCTTTGGAACGACCCCGACAGCTGCTGGAGCAGCTTGTACTATTCCTTCGCCGCGAAGGGAAACGCGTTCTATTTTACAACGCCCGAGTCGGTCTGGAGACTGGATCCCGCAGGCAATCTGACGCAGGCGCATGCGCTCAGCGCCGAAGAGCGGGGGACCGGGTATCTCTACGGCATTATAGAGGATAACGGCAAGCTGTATTATGAGCTTGGGACCACGCCGTGCGGCACGTCCTTCTGCCGGGTGGAGCTCGAAGGCTCGACAGCCGACCATATCCTTGTCCATCACCCCGCCGCAGCGCCGACGACCGAGACCGTCGGCAATGTGGAATACTGGCGGTGCTCTGTCTGCGGAAGCTGCTTCCTGGATGAAGACTGCCGACAGCCGACGAGCGCGGACGCGGTGATCCTTCCGAAGCTCACGCCGCCCACGCTGACCGTGGAACGCACTGCCGGTCGGATCGGCTGCACCGCGGAGGTAAAGATCACCCTTGCGGACAATCCCGGGATCGGGGGCGCGGTGCTGCGGCTCGCGTATGCGCCGGAGCTTACGCTCAAGAGCGTTTCCGTCGGCGATGCGCTGACGGGGCTGACCTTCACGCAGCCGACCGACCTGACGCAAAACCCGCTCGAGCTGAGCTGGGAAGGCACGGGCGCGGACACGGCGAACGGCACGGTGCTGACGCTCACCTTTGCACTCCCCGAAACGATGAACGAAGGCTTCTATGCCGTGGAGCTCTCCTGCGGGGAGAACGGAATGTACGCCGACGATAGCGCCACAGTGATCCGACCGATCTTCACAGACGGCGGCATCACGGCAAAGAAGGTGCTGCGCGGCGATGCGGACGGCGACGGAAAACGCGGCACCAGAGACCTTACCTTCCTGCGGCGCGACCTTGCGGGCGGCTTCGGTATGGGCATTGACCTCGCCGCGCTGGATGTGAACGGCGACGGAAAAGTTAACGTCAAGGACGTGACGCTGGTGCGGAGATTCCTTGCCGGCGGCTACGGTGTTGTGCTCGAATGACCCGGAAGAACGGAAACTCTGCGGGTGTCTGCTTTTGCAGACGCCCGCTTTGTCCGCTGAAAAAATTTTTGGGGAACGCTTGACAGGCAGGATATGCCGTGCTACAATGCAGAAAAATATGATAAACCTGCGATCAAGAAGAGTAACCTTTGTTCCCTCGCGTACAGAGAGCTCCCGGTGCTGGAAAGGGAGCGGCGAGTCAGAGGCGAATGGGCTTGTGAGGGTGACCGAACGCGAAAGCAAGTAGTCGTCAACGGGATGCGCGCCCGTTATCCTGCGCGCCGTATGCTTGTACGGACTGAGCGGAGAACATTGTTCTCAATTTGGGTGGCACCGCAGGAGATCCTGTCCCATATGTTGGGTCGGGGTCTGTTTTTTTATCCATTTCCGGCAGAGCGCCGGTTTTTTGATACACAAACCATACGTCAAACATACGATGAACAAAAACGAAAAGGAGTCAGAATTATGAAAAAGCTTACCGCACTGCTTCTCGCAGCTATCCTCGTGCTCAGCCTCGCCGCCTGCGGCGGGACCGCTCCCGCGAACAGCGGCGAGCCCGCCGTCATCGGCATCAGCCAGTACGGCGAACACAGCTCTCTGGACAACTGCCGCGAGGGCTTCCTGCAGGGTCTTGCCGAAGCGGGACTCGTTGAGGGAACGGACTATACCGTGAGTTATCAGAACGCCGGTTTTGACGACAACATCGCCATGCAGATCGGTCAGAACTTCTCCGCGAACAATGTCGCTCTGATGTGCGCGATCGCGACTCCCTCCGCCACCGCCTGCTACGCGGCCGCCGAGGACAAGGGGATCCCCGTCATCTACACCGCGATCACCGATCCCGTTGCCGCAGGTCTGACTGCGGGCGGCACGACCGGAACCTCCGACAAGCTCCCGGTACAGGCTCAGCTGGAGCTCATCCGCGCGCTGCAGCCGGAGGCAAAGAAGATCGGCATCCTCTACACCGTCAGCGAGCCGAACTCCGTCTCCGCCGTTGCCGAGTACAAGGAAAAAGCTCCCGAATTCGGCTTTGAGATCGTCGATCTCGGCGTCACCGCGCAGGCTGAGGTCACCCAGGCTGCCGATCAGATCATCGCACAGGGCGTTGACTGCCTCTCCAACCTGACCGATAACAACGTCGTCGGCGTGCTCGCCTCCATTCTGGAAAAGACCGACGCCGCCGGCATCCCCGTCTACGGCAGCGAGATCGAGCAGGTCAAGATCGGCTGCGCAGCAGCCGCCGGCATCGACTACATCGCCCTCGGCCGTCAGACCGGTGCGATGGCAGCGAAGGTCCTCCGCGGCGAAGCCACCGTGGACGAGATCCCCTATGAGACCATCAGCGAATACGGCATCTATATCAACAGCGCGGCGCTTGCGCGTATGAATCTGACCGTTCCGGAAGATCTGGCGGAGCGCGCGGTGGAAGCCGAGTAAGAAGGCTTCCTCAAGAAAAGAGGAAACACTATGCAGGATCTTATCATCAGCACGCTGACACAGGGACTGATCTACGCCCTGCTTGCCTGCGGCATCTATATTACCTATAAAATACTGGACTTTCCCGACCTTACCGTGGACGGAAGCTTCCCGCTGGGCGCGGCTGTCACGGCAGTCCTGCTCACGCACGGCGTTGATCCGTGGCTCAGCCTCGTTGCGGCGATGGCAGTGGGCGCGGTCGCGGGACTCTGCACAGGCGTGATCCACGTGCGCTTTAAGGTGCGCGATCTGCTTTCCGGCATCATCACGATGACGGCGCTGTTTTCGATCAACCTGCAGATCGCGGGCTCAAACCTGGTCGTTGACCGCGGCACCGACACGATCTTTACCTCCGCGCCCGTGATGGCGCTGTTCGGCGGCACGAGCCTGCTCATCCGCAAGCTGATCGTTGCGCTGCTGCTGGTGCTCATCGCAAAGCTCCTGCTGGATCTGTATTTCAAGACGCGCAGCGGTATGCTGCTGCGCGCGGCGGGCGACAACGCCACGCTGGTCACGACGCTTGCAAAGAACACCGGCAGTATGAAGATCCTCGGTCTCGTCATTGCCAATGCGCTCGTTGCGCTCGCGGGCAGCGTCGTCTGCCAGGAGCAGCGCGCCTTTTCCGCCACGATGGGCACGGGACAGATGGTCTTCGGACTTGCGGCGGTCATCATCGGCTCGACCGCGTTCCGCAGACTGGACTTTGTCAAGGGCACGACCGCCGCGATCCTCGGCAGCGTGATCTATAAAATCTGCATTCAGGTCGCCATCAGTCTGGGTCTGCCTGCAAAGCTGATGAAGCTTGCCACCGCCCTGCTCTTCCTCGTGATCCTTGTACTCGGATCGCAGCGGAAGGAACGCGTCAGAAAGGGAAAGGAGGCGCCGCACCATGCTTGATCTTGTTCACATTCAGAAGGTCTACAACCCCGGTCTCATCACCGAGGTCTGCCTCTTCGAGGACTTCAACCTGCACGTGGAGCAGGGGCAGTTCGTCTCCGTGGTCGGCAGCAACGGATCGGGCAAAACAACGATGCTCAACATCATCTGCGGATCGATCCCCATCACGCAGGGACAGGTGCTCTCCGCAGGGACGGACGTTACCCACCAGCCGGAGCATCGGCGCTACGCGCGGATGGGACGCGTGTATCAGAACCCCGCCGCGGGAACCTGCGGCGATCTGACGATCCTGGAAAACCTCGCGCTCGCCGAGACGAAGGGACAGCACTGCGGTCTGCAGACCGCGATCCGCCGCTCCCGCACGGAGGAGTATCGCGCGATGCTCGCCAAGCTCGGTCTCGGGCTGGAGGATAAGCTGCAGGTCAAGATGAAGTCGCTCTCCGGCGGTCAGCGGCAGGCGGTCGCTCTGCTGATGGCGACGATGACGCCCATCGATTTTCTGATGCTCGACGAGCACACCGCCGCGCTCGATCCCCACACCGCCGAGCGCATTATGGAGCTGACCGACGAGATCGTGCGCGAAAAGAAGCTGACGACGATCATGATCACGCACAATCTCCGCTACGCCGTGGAGTACGGCGATCGGCTGCTGATGCTCGACCGCGGGCAGATCGTGATGGATCTCGACGGCGAGGAAAAGAAAAAGACCACCGTGGACGATGTGCTGTCCGTCTTCAACCGGATCAGCATCGAATGCGGAAACTGAATCGCATATTTACAGACCGGCGTTCGCACAGGCGAGCGCCGGTTTTTGCGGCAGCTTTTTAAAATGAAAAAAAGATACGCAAGACCCATTTTGCGTCGTCGCAAAGTACGCTAAGCTTCGGCGCTTTCGAAAAAGCGCCATCCGCCCGCTCCCTTGCTCCTCCTTTCCACAAAAGGTTTGCAACCTTTTGTGGGTACC
>JAFVWG010000083.1 GCA_017501805.1 Oscillospiraceae bacterium | reverse complement strand
GCGTCCTTCGATCTTGAAGCAGGACACGCCCGCGCGGATCAGATCGTCCAGATGGTCGATCATACACATATCCCGCGAGTTGAGGATATACGTCCCCGTCTCGTCTTCAAACACGGGGAAGTATTCTCCGGGTCTTTTTTCTTCCATCAGCGCGTACTGATAGCGGCAGGGCTGTGCACACGCGCCGCGGTTGGCGTCGCGTCCCGTCATATAGTTGCTGAGCAGGCATCTGCCGGAATAGCTGACGCACATCGCGCCGTGGCAGAAGGTCTCCAGTTCCAGCTCCGGGGGCGTGTTTTCACGGATCGCAATGATCTCTTCGAGCGAAAGCTCCCGCGCCAGCACGACGCGCTCCGCGCCAAGCTCGTACCACGCCTTCGCGCAGACGGCGTTTGCAATGCTCTGCTGTGTGGAAATGTGCCGTTTGCAGTGCGGCGCATACTTCCCCGCCATCGTAAACACGCCGAGATCGGCAAGGATCAGCGCATCCACGCCCGCATCGTCGAGCCGTTCCAGATATTCGGGCAAAGCGCCGACCTCGTTTCCGCGGGGCATCGTGTTGACCGTCACGTGCACCTTCACGCCGTGCTCGTGCGCGAAACGCACCGCCTCGGGGATCGTCTCCGTGTCGAAGTTTCCCGCAAAGGAACGCATTCCGAAGCTCGTACCGCCGAGATACACCGCATCCGCGCCGTAGAGCACAGCCATCGTCAGCCGCTCCCGATCTCCCGCGGGGCAGAGGAGCTCCGGCTTACGCATTCTTCAGCCCCTCCAGGAACGCCAGATGCTCGTCGTAGGTGCGGGTAAACACGTGCCGTCCCTCATTGCCGAGCGCGTAGAAGTAGTAGTTCGTCTCCTCCGGGAACAGCGCGCCGCGGATGGCAAGCAGTCCGGGGTTGGCGATGGGTCCCACGGGAAGTCCCGTGTATTTGTAGGTGTTATACGGACTGTCGATCAGTTTGTCCGCGTCGCTGAGCTGCTCCTTGCGCTCCTTCAGGGCATACTGGATGGAAGCGTCGATGTTCAGCAGCGGATAGGCCTTGCTGCAAAGGCGGTTGTAGATGACCGAGCCGATGACGCCGTTTTCGGTGCTTGCCGCCGTCTCTTTTTCGATCAGCGAAGCCACGATCAGAATATCGTACATCCGCAGATCGCCCTCGGCGATCTCCTCCTGCGAGAAGCCTGCGGTCGCCTTGCGAGTGCGGAGCGTCGCATTGAGCTCGTCCAATGCCTCCCAAAGCTCGTCCGTGAGCTTTCTCTCCGTATTCTGCATGAGCTTTTTCAGCACGTTCACCGGGTCATCGTCCACATAGAACTCATAGGTATCCGGGAACAGGCAGCCCTCCAGACGGTTGGGCGCATCCGGCGGAACATCCTCCAGGAAGCGGAAATCAAACTCCGTTGTTTTCGCCGCTTCGCGAAGGCTTGCCGCGTCGCAGACGCCGTTTTCTTCCATCAGGGCGTAGATGTCCTCACAGGTGTAGCCTTCGGGGATCATCAGCGTCACCGTTGCCCGCTTGCCCGAACCGGACATGCTGTTGACAAGCGCGTGGTAGTCATAGGTTTTGTTGAGCTCATACGTGCCCGGAACGATCCGTCTCCCGGCATTCGCGATGCCGCAGTAGAGCTTGAAAAGAGACGGGTAGCGAATGACGTCGTTCTCGCGGAGCGTCTTTGCGATCTTATGGACGGACATTCCCTCCGTGATCTCGACGTTCACCACTTCATCCGGCGCGGTCAGCGCACAGACGTCATCGAGCACCTGCCAGGCGGTAAAGGCCAGCAGCAGCGACACCAGCAGCACGCCTGCGATGTAGATGAAGACCTTCTTCCCCATCGGGATCTCGCTGTGCGGCTCCGTTTTTTTCTCTGCCGCGCGTTTTTCCGTCGGTTTTTTCGCCGTCGGCTTCGATGCGGAGGTACGGCGGGCGCCGTGGGAGCGCGGCGGCTGTTTCGGCGTCCGATCTTCGGACTGCCGCGGTTCGCGGCGCGTCACCTCATCCGCATGCGCAAGGGTCTCGTTCATATTGCGGATCAGATCATCGATCGACTGCTCTGCCTGTCTGGCCTGCTCGTCGATGCTCTGCTCCGGGCTTTTATTCTTCAGCGGATCATATTCCTGCATTTGTGAATACCATACCTTTCCGAACGTTTTCGGCAGTCTCCGTGCCCTTCAGCGCTTCCAGAAGCAGGAAGCCAAACTCCGCGGCCGTACCGGCAGCCTGTCCGCAGATCAGGTTCCCGTCCCGCACGGCCTTTTTCCTGGTTATGACGCAGTCGCCCATCTCCGCCTCGCAGCCGGGATAGCAGGTAACGGTCTTTCCCGCCGTGATCCCAAGCTTTGCAAGCAGCGTAGGCGCCGCACAGATCGCGCAGACGAATTTTCCGTCCTGCCACATCCGCTTCAGCGCATCGGTCGCCGCTTCGCAGGCCTCGACGGAAGCAACGCCGCCGAGTCCGCCGGGGACAACGATCATCTCCGCATCGGCGAGCTGCATTTCATCAACTGTCAGGTCGCAACCCACGGCAATGCCGTGACCGCCCGTGACAACGCGTCCGTTCACACCGACAAATCTTGCGTCCACACCGCCTCTGCGGAGAATATCGCAGGGCGTGATCGCCTCCATCTCTTCAAATCCGGTTCCGAGCAGAATGTAAACCATCGTTCATTCCTCCATACACTTGCGAACGAGCGCGTAGATATCCTCGTGGATCTCCTCCACGCTTCGGATATCTCCGTCCTTCGCACAGGGCACGACGGACCATCCGCAGCATTTCGCCGCTTCCTTGGCGGCCGTGCGGCAGTCCGCAAGATAATCCGAGCTCTTTTCGTGGATATCCGCGGTCGTGTTCGTGTCCGCCTCTCTGCGGCGAAGCATTTTCTGTGAGAGCTCGATCGGAAGGTCGAGCAGGATCACAAGATCCGGCTTCGGAAGCTGCATTTTCCCGAACTCCATATCGTACAGCCAGCGGAAGAATTCCTCCCGCTCCGCAGCGTTCAGCTTGCTTCCCTGATGGACGGCGTTCGAGGTCGTGTAGCGGTCGGAGATCAGCAGACCGCCCTGCATATAGTAGTCCTTCCAGTCCTGCATATAGGATGCGTAGCGATCCACCGCAAAGAACGTTGAGGCGGCGTAGGCGTTGACGTCGGAAGGATCCGAGCCGAATGCGCCGCCGAGATACATGCGGATCAGCGCCGAGGATTCCTCTTCATAGCGCGGGAAGCGCAGTCTGCGGAAATCGATCGCTTCCGTTTTCAGGCGCTCGGCCAGCAGTCCCAGCTGTGTGGACTTGCCGCAGCCGTCCGTGCCTTCCAGCACGATCAGTTTTCCCATATTATCCCTTCTTCTTTCCGAGGACTGCCAGGAGGAACTTCGGCAGACGCATCATACGTCCGATCCGCTTCGGGTCCTTGAGCAGTCGGTAAAACCATTCCAGATTCATTCGGATCATCCACTTCGGCGCGCGCTTCATCGTGCCGGCAAAGGCGTCGAGACTGCCGCCGAGACCGATCATCATACGGACGTTCAGTTCTTCCCTGTGCGCCTGCATAAAGATCTCCTGCTTCGGCGCACCGAGGCAGACAAAGAGCACGTCGGCATTCGCCGCGTTCACCTTGGAGATAGCTTCCGCGTCGTCCTTGAAGTATCCGTCCGCCATCCCGCAGATCTGCAGCGCCGGGTGCTTTTCCAGCATTTTTTCCGCGGCAAGCTCCGCAACGCCGGGCTTACTGCCGAGCAAAAAGAGTCTGAGGCCGCTTTTCTCCATGCGCCCCATCAGTCCGTCGGCAAAATCCACGCCCGCCACCTTTTGCTTGAGCGGTGTTTTCAGAATTTTGGAAGCAAGCACCACGCCCGCGCCGTCCGGAAGGACCAGCGCCGCATCGTTCAGCAGCTGCATCAGCTCCGCGTTGTGCATTGCCTCATAAACGATCTCCGAGTTCGGGGTCACGCAGTAAAAGGTTTCTCCCTCGGCGATCAATCGTTCCGCTTTGTCCAGCGATTCTTCCATCGTCAGATTGTCAAAGCGGACCCCCATAACATCGATTTTCATGCGCAAATCACCCCATTTTCTTCCATATAATGAGTGTAGCACAAAGGGTCGGTTTTGTCTATCGCTTTTCCCCGATGTCACAGGCTGTCGCCATCTGCATACAATGGGATGAAAGCATTCGGGAAGCGTGTGTTCCCCGGCTTTTCCTTCAAAACGATCTATAGGAGGTATTCCGATGGCAGAAAACGAGAAAACGTGCCCGGCCTGCGATCTGTCCGGCATCAAGGAAGCGGTCTGCGTCCATACGAGCAAGGTCATGGACGCCTGCCGCGACAAGGACTGCATCGAAGATCTGCGCGTGTACTTAACAAGAGATTCACAGACGGCACTGGATCGGGCAAGCGGTGCAAAGGTGCGGACGGTGGAGCTGCTCTACGTCGATCCGAAGGTGGAGGCAGTCGCCTATAACTCGGGAAGCTACACGGTCACCATCAGCTACTACTACCGCGTCAGCGGCGAAGCGACGATCGGCAATATGCGTCCCGCGGCGATCTACGGTCTTGCCGTGTTCACCAAGCGGGTGCTGCTCTTCGGCGGTGACGGCTGCGCGAAGGTCTTCACCAGCCGAATGGGCTGTCTGGACAAAAAAACCGTCTTCCGCTGTAATATGCCGCGCGCCGTTGTCGAGGCGATCGATCCGATGATCCTTGCGGCGAAAGTGCAGGAGGTCGGAAGCTGCTGCCGCTGTGACGGCGAGCTCGAAGAGCTCCCGGACGCGATCCTCGGCTGCTTTGATGACGATCTGGTGCTCGGCGGCGAGCAGCAGCGGCTGTATGTCACGATCGGTCAGTTCTCCATCATCCGCATGGAGCGCGACACGCAGCTGCTCATCCCGAGCTTCGACTACTGCATCCCCACCAAGGAATGCAGCGATGTCGCCGGGATCGCACAGGCGGCGGATGCCTGCGATGTCTTCTCGCAGGTGGAGTTCCCGGTCGATGAATTCTTCTCCTCCAAGAACGAGAGCTGCATCGACAAGGAGAAAAGCTGCAACTGCTGCGCCGCGGGCTACCGGACCACGCAGTAAAAGCGCAGCCGCACTTACAGCAAAGCGCCTCTTGCCTTACGGCAAGAGGCGCTGTTTCTTTGTTTTGGGAACGGATCAAAGAGCTGCCTGCAGATCGATGATGCCCTGCACAACGGCGTCGCCCGTGTCCGCCTCCAGCGCGCTGGTCGGGCAGAGGCGTGCTTCGTAGATGCCCGGCTGACCGATCAGATCCGGCGTGGGCACATAGCCTGCGTAGTCGTTGGCAAAGGCAGAGACCATCGCGGCAGACGGAAGTCCCTTCTTGATCGCCTTGCCGAACTCGGTGTACATCTGGATGGGCGTACCCGCGATGTACACATCGCCGACGCGCATCAGCTGCAGCGGAAGCTCACGCTGTGTGCGCTTGTCCGCCATAAAGCGGAACGCCTGCATCGCGTAGAACACCTTGGTATACTCGGGCGTTTTGGGAGTACGGTTAATGAGATCGTCCCCCCACGATTCCAGCGTCTGCTTCGCAGCCTCGAGGTCTTCGAGAGAGGGCTTGCGGAAGCGCACGGTGATCCGCGAAGAGGCGCAGGCGAGCGAGTTCTCCTTCATAGGCTGCGCGCTGCGCAGCGCGGCGATCGCCGCCTCGGCAAGTCTCTCGCCGACAATGATATGTCTGCCGGGCTGATAGGTCTCAAGATCAAAGGGGTTGAAATGGTTGACGTTGCCGAGCGCTCCGTTGATAAAGACCGTGACGTGCTCCTGTCCGAATTCCTTTTTCATTCCCTCGGAAAGGTAGTGGATATAATCGCTGCTGATGTTTCTCTTCGCCACAATGGCGGGGTGGTTTGCAAAGTTGACGATGGTGCCGATCTGCTTGCCGCCCTGCCGCACGCCGATAACGAGCACCTCGGGGTCGAGCTCGGTGCAGGGTCTTTCGATCTTTTCCGGCTCATTGCGGGAGGGATTTGTCTTGTACGTTCCGTCTTTCATCAGATAGTCACGGATGAAGGCAACGCCGTAGAGCTCTTCTCTGCCCTTTACCAGCTCCGACTCCTCCGCTCTGAAATACGCGAGCGCGATCGAGTCTGCCGCGCGGTTGACGAGCAGCGTCAGATATTCCGGATCGGTCACGACCTCTTCGCCCCAGTTGAGCGTGGGTCCGCCGCCGTGGCAATGGGTCGCAATGAGCATAACATTCTCCGCGGGGATGGGCGTGAGCTGCGCCACCCGCTCGCGGACGCGCAGGGTGATATCCTCGGTAATGCCGCAGGCATCCACCACAACAACGGCGAGAGACGACTGCTCCGTCTCCGCCACAAAAGCACGTGCGAACAACGGCTCCTGCACATTCTCCGCGTAACGCGCGGC
>JAFVWG010000082.1 GCA_017501805.1 Oscillospiraceae bacterium | reverse complement strand
GCCGGAAGAGGTCTCCCACTTGGCTCTCCCTATGGGTACGCGAAGCGTGCGCCGCGGTAGTGAATGATATGCCGGTGGCATATCAGAGCCGCGGCGGGACCGAGCCGCAGCGAGACAGCTGTCACCGCAGGTGACTGAGAGGGCAATTCAGCCCTTCACCGTTGTTTCATTACCCACGCCACAAGATACGCGGCCGCAGTCATCGCCGCCGCAGCGATAAAATGCAGCAGCAGCGCAAGCAAAAAGAAGGCGCGCCACTCGTTGTTGCCGAAGATCTTGACGATCGGCGACTGCATCCCCTCCAGCGCGTAGATCGCCATATAGGCGATAAACGCCAATGCCGTCGAGAGGAGCGGAGCAAGCCACAGCAGTTTCCGTTTCGCAAAGAACAATCCCAAAACCGTGACCAGCGGCAAAATCACAAGGATCAATACATTCTGCCAGTTCATCCCATCCCCTCCTCTAAGTTAAGCATATCACATTCTCCCTTCATTCGAAAGACCCCGAACGGATTTTATGTCGCGCAAAATCTCCCCCTATCCCCCGTCTGCTCTGCTCCGCGCAAAAGGCTCCCTTGTGTAAAGGGAGCTGTCAAGCCGCTTGCGGCTTGACTGAGGGATTGTCCATCCAATCCGTGCCGCAAGGCACACCACACCTCTTCACTCTTACTTTTTCACTCCGCCAAAGGCGGCAAACCTCCGGTTCTCGTCTCGGCACGGAGATACCAAAAGAGAGTCCCCATACATTCCCCCCACAAAAGGTTGGTAGAGACAGCACGCCGTCGCGAGGGCGTTCACAACCGAGCAGGCGTGCCGAGCGTGACCTTTTGTGGAAAGGAGGAGCAAGGAAGCGGGCGGATGGCGTTTTTCTAAACGCCGTAGCTAAGCGGACTTTGCTCCGACGCGGTGCCGGTGACCGGTATACTCCGGCGGCAGAGCCGCCTCCGTGACGCTTCGGATTTCGGCGTGAACGCCTTTGCTGCCTGTGGCAGCTGCCGCTTACGCGGCGGCAAATCCTCGCGTTCGAACCTCCGGTTCTCGTCTCGGCACGGAAATACCAAAAGGGAGTCCCCATTCGGGGACTCCCTTTTGGTGCCGGTGACCGGACTCGAACCGGTACGCCGTTTCCGGCAAGGGATTTTAAGTCCCTGGTGTCTACCAATTCCACCACACCGGCATGGGTCTCCATCTTATCACGCCCGAACAACTTCGTCAAGAAATGCGGAAGTTTTTTTGCCCGGACCCCCGGAAAGAGCTTGCCTGCTTCTCCCCTGTGTGATATGATAATTCCGTTATGACAACAGCGCTCCCGCACTTTTGCAGAGAAAGGAGAAATCCCCATGCAAACGTACAACATCCGCGACTACGGCGCGTGTACTTCCGACAAATTGCAGACCGCGAAGATCCAGACGGCGATCGACGACTGCTTCCTCGCGGGCGGCGGACGCGTGGTCGTCCCCTGCGGTGTATATTTGACCGGCTCGATCCGCCTGCGCAGCCGCGTGGAGCTGTATCTTGAAAGCGGCGCAATCCTCAAGGGCAGCCGCAATCCCGAAGACTACTTCGGCTATGTCGACGACAAGCT
>JAFVWG010000081.1 GCA_017501805.1 Oscillospiraceae bacterium | reverse complement strand
TGACCGTAGGTCAGCGTGCCGTTGGGAGCAAAGGTGGTCTCGGTCATACCCTTGATGATGCCGTCGGCGGCAAGCTCACGGACGTTGTTGTAGAACCAGTCGCTCGGCTGCACGTCTGTGAACTTGAAGATCTTGTTGTCCACGGGGTTTGCGAGCTTGGGAAGGTTGTTCACATCGTCATAGGCCAGCGTCGGACGGAGCACGTAGAACAGCTGGAAGGTGTGAGCCTTCTGCCACTCGAAGAAGGTCGCGGTGGCAGCGCCGCCGGTGGTACGGGTCTGTCTCAGGAACTTGTCGTTGCCGAGGTAGACGAGCGTCTGTCCGTCGGAGGGCTTTGCAACATTCTTGATTTCGTAAACGACGTCGCCGGGACGCAGATAGTCGCAGCGCAGGTCAAGAACACGCTTGCGGGAATCCATTTCCGAATGGACGAGACCGCCGTAGAGCTCGGGAACGATCATATCGCGCCATTCCTTTGCGATGCCGGTCAGATCGTCACGCAGAGCGCGGAGCTTCTTGCCTTCGTGAGTGATCTCCTTGGTCACCTCATCAACGAGTTCCTTCGGAGAGGGCAGAGTGACGTTCTTATTCAGAACCTTCTGCCAGACGAGGTCGGGGATGATGTTCTTGTCCATGCCCCGGAAGGTGTCCTTGTACTTGGCAGCGGCGACGTCGGCGAGCAGGGCTTCGTCCGCAGCAGACAGGTGCTTGCCGCCGACGGGGATGTTGATGGTGTTCGAGGGGATCTTGCTGACCCAGCCGCCTGCGAAGGTGACGGTCTCACCGCGCTTCTTGTTCACGGTGCAGTCGTAGCTGACGACCTTGGTCTCGCCCGCGTTCAGGGTGACATCCCAGCTGATGTTGTTACCGTCGACCTTTGCGCCGTCGGATGCCTTCACAAAGGTCACGCCTTCGGGAACGGTTTCCTTGACGGGCAGGGTGTAAGCCTGCTTGGATCTGTTGATCAGTTCGACCTTGAGGGTCACGGTGCTGTTTTCTTCCACATCGCGGAAGCGCATACCGGTCGCCGTGCGGTTGATGGTAAGACGGGGGTACTTCACGCGATCCAGAGCCGCCTCGGAGACGGGGTTCTCCGCATCGTTGACGACGGCGAGCGGGCGAATGATGCTGAGGATCAGTTCACGCTTGGGATCCTTGTACTTGTTGATGATGTACTCGTCCACGGGATCGAGCGTGATGCCGCCGTAGCGCTTGTCGCTCATCAGAGGGTTGATCTGTCCGGGGATGGCCTTGAAATCGCCGGTGTGTCCTTCGGGGCGGTCCTCACCGGTCTGGATGTTGTACTTGTAGCCGGCGCAGTGCAGGATGTACTTCTTGCCGTCGCCGAGGCAGTCGCCGACGTAGAACATCGCGTGACCGCCGCCGTTGACCTTGCCGACGCCGTTGATCATATCACCGGGCTGCAGCTTGGAGAGGAAGTCCTTCAGGGCAGTCATACGCTCTTCCTCGGACGGATTCTTCACATCGTGGCTGTCGTATCTGTAGACGCAGATCGGGTCCGTCTCCGTCTTCCATCTGGCGAGGTAGCCGGTGATGGCAGAGGTGGGGTTCGGCTTCAGCTTGTAGCCGAGGACATTGTAGTAGACCAGATAGCAGTAGCCCGAGCAGACGGAGTAAATCGTCTCGTCCGGAGAAGCATCCTCGGGGGAAACATAGTAAGAGGTACGCAGCGGCGCTGCGATTCTCTTGACGGTACTGATATTGATGGAGTCATACTGGACGGGAAGGCCCTTGTCATAATAGGCCCACGCAGTTGCGACAAGCGCATCCTGCTTTTCCTTCAGCGTAAGAGCGGACGCAGGTGCGCTCATCACGGGCACAAGACCCACAAAGAGCACCAGCATCAGCAAAAAGCTGCAGATACGGGTTGCGAGTTTTTTCATGTTCATCTTCCTTTTTTTGGGTCTCACGCCGAATTTTTTTACGGCGCGGCGTGGGAAAAGTATAGTTCCTTGATGTTAATTTACTGTTTCACGAACTTTTTGTCAAGACTCCCGCGGCACACCGCACCTTTTCCAATCGCTTCTTGCCTATTACTTAAAAAAGCGGACAGCCGGAAGGCTGTCCGCTCTGCTTTATGTGTTTTGCCGTATCAGTCGAATGCCGTGCTTGCATCAACCTCGGGAACTTCCATCTCCGAAACGATATCGCGCAGAGCGTAGATGATCTTGGAGATCTGTG
>JAFVWG010000080.1 GCA_017501805.1 Oscillospiraceae bacterium | reverse complement strand
TACGGGTGGCAAGTAACAGATGCACGGCTGGCAGGCCAATAAAAAGCGCACTTGTGCGCAGCCAGTAATATTAGGGCTACGCCCGAAAATGAAATACCCCCCCGCTATGCGGGGGGATATTTATTATTATTTGTCCATAAAAACAAAAAAGCAGGATTGACTTTGAAGTCATCCTGTGATAGAATGGTTTTCCATAATGCGGCAATAGCGGCATATGGAAATTCCCCTGTTTACGGGAAACAGTATAGCACACACGGGAGCGCATTGCAAGAGGGAATTTGAAAAAACTTTCCGCTTGCCCGCGCGTATCGCACGAAGGGATGCGAGCGTAAAATGCTGTCCCGAAAAACTGTGGAACCGCTGACGGATGGAGACAAGAGCGCCGACGCAGGATTTTGTCATTGCAAAAAGCCGAAAGAACGCAGGCATACTTTGTGTATTTCAAGTTCTTGCGGCGCGTTTGCAGCGGCAAAGGGCAAGTCGGAGCCGAAGGCCGAATCCGGAAGCGGTGACGAAAAGAAAACAACACAGGACAAAAGAAAGGCTGTGATGATTGAAGATGGCGATGGTAAACGACGTCATGTACGGCAAGACGCTGCGAAAGAGCTATGCCAAGCAGAAGGACGTCATCGAGATCCCCAATCTGCTGAAGATCCAGAAGGACTCTTATGAGTGGTTCCTCAAAGAGGGTCTGCGCGAGGTCTTCCGCGATGTGGACACGATCACCGACTACTCCGGCAATCTGGAGCTGTCCTTCCTGGACCACAGTATGGACGATCCCCCCAAGTACTCCGTGGAGGAGTGCAAGGCCCGTGATGCAACGTACGCGAAGCCGATCAAGGTGAAGGTGCGTCTGCGCACAAAGAAGGTCGACAAGGAGACCGGCAAGGAATACGACGAAATGAAGGACCAGTGGATCTTCATGGGTGACTTCCCCCTGATGACCAACGGCGGCACCTTCGTGATCAACGGCGCGGAGCGCGTCATCGTTTCCCAGATCGTCCGCAGCCCCGGCATGTACTATGCCGACGAGCTGGACAAGGCCGACCAGCACATCTATTCTGCGACGGTCATTCCGTACCGCGGCGCGTGGCTGGAGTATGAGACGGACCTGGCCGGTGCGTTCTATGTCCGTATCGACAAGAACAGAAAGATCCCCATCACCTGCCTCATCCGTGCGCTCGGCGTCGAGACCGATGCCGAGATCAAGGCGCTCTTCGGCGAAGACGAGCGCATTGTCACCACGCTCGAAAAGGATATCTGCAAGACCCGCGAGGAGTCTCTGATCGAGATCTACCGCAAGCTCCGTCCGGGCGAGCCCCCCACGGCGGAAAACGCGGAGAGCTATCTCTTCTCGCTGCTGTTCGATCCCCATCGGTACGACGTTTCCAAGGTCGGCCGTTTCAAGTTCAATAAGAAGATGGACATCTGGAACCGTCTGGCGGGACAGACGCTCGCGCAGCCGGTCTCCGATCCGATGACCGGCGAGATTCTTGCGGATGCAGGCGTCACGCTGACCCGTGAGCAGGCGAAGGAGATCTCCGCCCGCGGCGTCAACACTGCTGTGATCTCTGTGGACGGCAAGAACGTGACCGTTTTCTCGAACGGCATGGTCGATATGGCGAATTTCGTGGACTTCGATCCGAAGCAGTACGGCATTCGGGAAAAGGTCTGCTTCAAGGTGCTGCAGGAAATGCTGGACACCGTCGCACCCGACGGCTGGGAAGAAGCCATCGAGCTGCGCCGTGCCGAGCTGATCCCGATGTGCATCACGAAGGACGACATTCTCGCTTCCATCAACTATCTCAACTGCATCGTGCACGGTGCGGGCACGACCGACGACATTGACCATCTGGGCAACCGTCGTCTGCGCTGCGTGGGCGAGCTGCTGCAGAACCAGTTCCGCGTCGGCTTCACCCGCCTCGAGCGCGTGATCCGCGAGCGCATGACCGTGCAGGATATTTCCACGGTCACCGCGCAGAGCCTCATCAACATCCGTCCCGTCACGGCTGCGATCAAGGAGTTCTTCGGCTCCAGCCCGCTGAGCCAGTTTATGGATCAGAACAACCCGCTGGCAGAGCTGACGCACAAGCGCCGTCTGTCCGCGCTCGGCCCGGGCGGTCTGTCCCGCGAACGCGCATCCTTTGACGTCCGAGACGTTCACTACAGCCACTACGGCAGAATGTGCCCGATCGAGACCCCCGAAGGTCCGAACATCGGTCTGATCAACTATCTGGCGACCTATGCCAAGATCAACGAGTACGGCTTCATCGAGGCACCCTACCGCAAGCTTGAAAAGATTTACGATGAGAGCGGCAAGTGTGTTGCCAGCCGCGTTACGGACGAGGTGGAGTACCTGAGCGCCGATATGGAAGACGATTTCTATATCGCACAGGCCAACGAGCCTCTGGACGAAAACGGCTGCCTCAAAAATGCACGAATCGCCTGCCGTCACCGCGATGAGATCATCTCTGCGGACCGTGAGCGCATCGACTACCTCGACGTCTCGCCCAGAATGATGACCTCGGTCGCGACCGCGTTCATTCCGTTCCTGCAGAACGACGACGCGAACCGTGCCCTCATGGGCGCGAACATGCAGCGCCAGGCCGTGCCTCTGATGGTCACGGAAGCTCCGATCGTTGCGACCGGCATCGAGCACAAGTGCGCACTGGACTCCGAGGTCTGCATCAAGGCACCCGCTGCCGGCACGGTCACCGCGGTTTCCGCGGATGAGATCGTCCTGCGGCTGGACAGCCAGGATATCGTCACGCTGCAGCTGACCAAGTTTGCGCGCAGCAACCAGGGTACCTGCATCAACCAGCGTCCGATCGTCACGGTCGGCGAACATGTGGAAGCAAACCAGATCATTGCGGACGGCCCGTCCTGCTCCGAAGGCGAGATCTCGCTCGGTAAGAACGTGCTGATCGGCTTCGTGACCTGGGAAGGCTACAACTACGAGGACGCCATCCTGCTCAACGAGCGTCTTGTGCGCGAGGACGTCTTTACCTCGATCCACATCGAGGAGCACGAGACCGAATCCCGCGACACGAAGCTCGGACCCGAAGAGATCACCCGCGATATTCCGAACGTCGGTGAGGACACGCTGAAGGACCTCGATGAAGAGGGCATCATCCGCATCGGTGCGGAAGTCAACTCCGGCGATTATCTGGTCGGCAAGGTCACTCCCAAGGGCGAGACCGAGCTGACTGCCGAGGAGCGCCTGCTTCGCGCCATCTTCGGTGAAAAGGCAAGAGAAGTCCGCGATTCTTCGCTGAAGGTGCCGCACGGTGAAAGCGGCATCATCGTGGACGTCAAGAAATTCTCCCGTGAAAACGGCGACGAGCTGCCCCCCGGAGTCAACCGCGTCGTGCGCGTCTATATCGCGCAGAAGAGAAAGATCTCCGTCGGCGACAAAATGGCAGGCCGTCACGGCAACAAGGGTGTCGTTTCGCGCATCCTGCCGCAGGAGGATATGCCCTTCCTGCCGGATGGCACGCCGCTGGATATCGTTCTGAACCCCCTGGGCGTTCCCTCTCGTATGAACATCGGACAGGTTCTGGAAGTTCATCTGGGCTACGCCGCCAAGGCGCTGGGCTGGAAGATCGCTACCCCGATCTTCGACGGCGCGAGCGAGAAGGAGATCCTCGAAACGCTCAAGATGGCAGGCCTCAGAGAAGACGGTAAAACCATCCTCTATGATGGACGCACCGGCGAGCCGTTTGACAACCCCGTTACCGTCGGCTATCCGTACTTCCTCAAGCTGCACCATCTGGTCGACGATAAGATCCACGCCCGTTCCACCGGTCCGTACAGCCTCGTCACGCAGCAGCCGCTGGGCGGCAAGGCGCAGTTCGGCGGTCAGCGCTTCGGCGAAATGGAAGTCTGGGCGCTGGAAGCTTACGGCGCTGCTTATACCCTGCAGGAGATCCTGACCGTCAAGTCCGACGACGTGACCGGTCGTGTCAAGACCTACGAAGCGATCGTCAAGGGACACAATGTGCCGAAGCCCGGCGTCCCCGAGTCGTTCAAGGTGCTTGTCAAGGAACTGCAGTCCCTTTGCCTGGACATCAAGGTCCTCGACGAAGAGGGCAACGAGATCGAGCTGCGTGAAGACGACGAGGACGATCTGATCTACAACGGCGAGAAGATGCCCGCTGAGGATCTCTCGCTCTACGATGAGACGCTCGGCAAGAACGTCGGAGCGGACGAAGCGGCGCAGGCCGGCTTTGAGCTCCAGACCGAGGACGAGGTCTTTGAGATGATCAACGAAGCCGTTTCCGGCAGCGATGAAATGTAAGGAGGAGGCAATACGATGAGTTACGCAACATTTGACGCTATCAAGATCGGCATTGCATCTCCGGAGAAGATCCGCGAATGGTCCTACGGCGAGGTCAAGAAGCCCGAGACCATCAACTACCGCACCCTGAAGCCGGAGCGGGACGGTCTGTTCTGCGAAAAGATCTTTGGACCGACCAAGGACTGGGAGTGCCACTGCGGCAAATATAAGAAGATCCGCTACAAGGGCAAGATCTGCGAACGCTGCGGCGTTGAAGTCACCAAGGCCAAGGTTCGCCGCGAGCGTATGGGTCACATTGAGCTCGCCGCACCCTGCAGCCATATCTGGTATTTCAAGGGAATTCCCTCGCGGATGGGTCTGATCCTCGACATCAGCCCCAGAATTCTGGAAAAGGTGCTGTATTTTGCCAGCTACATCGTCACCGATCCCGGTGACTGCCCGCTGGAGAAGTATCAGATCCTCTCCGAAAAAGACTACCGCGATATGCGGGAAAAATATGAGGACGATTTCAAGGCCGGTATGGGCGCGGAGGCTGTCAAGACCCTCCTCGCAGAACTGGATCTCGAAAAGATGACCCGTGAGCTCCACGAGGAGCTGAAGAACGCTTCCGGACAGAAGAAGCTACGCATCGTCAAGCGGCTCGAGGTCGTCGAAGCCTTCTACCACTCCGGCAACCGCCCCGAGTGGATGGTCATGGACGTGCTGCCCGTGATCCCGCCCGAACTGCGCCCGATGGTGCAGCTGGACGGCGGACGCTTCGCCACCTCCGACCTCAACGACCTGTATCGCCGCGTCATCAACCGCAACAACCGTCTGAAGCGTCTGAATATGCTCAACGCGCCGGATATCATCATCCGCAACGAAAAGCGTATGCTGCAGGAAGCGGTCGACGCGCTGATCGACAACGGACGCCGCGGACGCGCCGTCACCGGTGCGAAC
>JAFVWG010000079.1 GCA_017501805.1 Oscillospiraceae bacterium | reverse complement strand
CAAATTCCAATATGTCAAACTGATACAAGGGCGCACTTCTATACACCGTTCGGTGTAGTGCGTATTGTACGGTTTTGCACCGCACCAAAGCCTCCCTTGTGTAAAGGGAGGTGTCACGGCGCAAGCCGTGACGGAGGGATTGCTGCAGCAGGCAGCTGCGTATTCGCATTGACTTTCGGCAAATCCGTACTGCTGTACCGCACAATCCCTCAGTCAGCTTCGCTGACAGCTCCCTTTACACAAGGGAGCCTTTCCCAAACCGGTACATATTGCAAAAAACCGACCTGTGATCGCAACCACAGGTCGGATTAACTGTTTTACGAACACCCATCTAAGTCCCGCGGCTTTGGTTTTTAATGAAGGGCTTTGCGGAGGGACTGCAGCTGGCGGCAGAATTCCGGCGCGACTGCGGACGTGCCGTCCGCCGCGGTGAACCAGTCGCAGCGTTCGAGCACCGCCGTTGCCGCCTTCTGCGCGAGGTGCTTTTCCGCGCCGCAGGCATTGGCATAGATGATGATGCGGTAGAAATAGTGGGGATCCTGACGGATCATCGTCTGCAGATGCGCTTCTTCCGCGTGACCGAGGAAGCGGGAATAGCCGAGGCACTGCTCGATGATGTCGCTGCCCGAGGCGGTGCGTTTTCCGCCGCTCAGCGTTGCCGGAACGACAAGAATATCCGCCGCCAGCGCAAGCAGCATCAGCAGGAAGCCGCCGGAGCGGGAGAGCAGGAACATCACGCAGAACGCGGCGATGCCCAGCCCGATCCACAGCCGGTCACGCACCATGCTGCGCACCAGACCGTACCAGATCAGCGTGCCGCAGACTGCGCCCGCCGCAAATGCGACGACCAGCAGAAGCCATTTGATCCCCGAGGGAGGCAGGATCACGTTCATCGTGTTCAGCAGCGCCAGCGCGCTGACGAGCGAGGCGAGGATGCGCGGGATCCAGGGGTTGCCGCTGCTGCGCTCGAAGGCGACACGCACCCAGTAGCTTCGCAGCAGGCGGGAAGCCGCCGCCGAAAGCTTGCGGAAGCGTTCGCTTCCTGCATCGACCGTGTCCGAATCGGAGAAGAGCTTTTGGAAGATCTTCTGTTCGACGTCGCGGCGCTCGGAGCGCATCGGCATACTTTTCTGCAGCGTGATGCGCCCGGTGCGGTTCTGCGTGATCGTCAGGTAGCCCTCCGCCGCCCACTCGAAGAGCAGAAGCGCAAAGTCCGGCTTTTCACCGCAGAGCAGGAAGGGAAGCTCCGCCGCTGTGATGCCGTCCGGCGGGAGCGTCCGCGCCGACGGGCGAAGCCGTCCGCTGCGCAGGAAGCGCAGCCAGTAGAACACGCCGAGCGCGCAGAGCGCAAGCATCAGCACCGCAACGATCCAGGGGGTGACGCCCGCAGGCTCGGCAACGCCCGAAAAATACCCGGGCTCCATACGAAGCTGCATCGTAAAGGAATCGCGATCCATCAGTCCGCCGCGAAGCATACCCGAGACCGAGCGATTTTCCGTTTTGACGGTGAGACGGTCCTCCACATCGCTGCCGTGGTAGCCGCTGAGGAAATCCGGCGTGCCGCTCAGCTCCTTCGGGAAGACCACGGAGAAGGAATAGCGCTCCGAGGGAAGCTCCCAAAGTCCGCAGACGAGCTCGGCGGAGAAGAGCTGGCCGTTCTCCTCGTGCTGCACGCTGCCGCGCTTGAGGCAGGAGAGCGAGACCGTCACTTCACCGGAGAAGCCTTCCTTCGAACGCAGGGTCGCATAGGTGCAGCCGTCTTTTTGATGCAGGGAGGCTTCCGCGCCGTCGACGGAGGCCTTCGACACATTCGTGCCGACGGGCAGGGTGATCTCCAGCGCCGGTGCGCCGACCTGCAGGGTGACCTTCTGCGTGAGCTCAAGATCGCCGTTCTCACGGACGGTGCATTTGGTATTCAGGTTGCTGACGGTAATATCCGCAGCGGCGGCAGCTGCCGTCAAAAGGATGCAGCAAAGGAAAAAACATACGATCTTTCGCAAAATCCCGCCACCTTCTTTCTTTATTTTATATATTTCAGCATAGCACGAATCGGGAAAAAAGGCAACGAGGGATTTCGGGATGGAAAAAAGGACGAACAGCCGCTATAATGGAAGAAGTCTTCCGAAAAAACGCGTTTTTCGCCGCTTTCGGGAGCGGAACAGGAGAGAAAATCGCCATGAAAAAGCATACAACGATTCGAATGATGACGTTTTCCGGCATCCTTGCCGCGCTCTATGTTGCCGTCACGCTGCTGACGAGCTCCTTTGCCTACGGACCGATCCAGTTCCGCATTGCGGAGGCGCTGTCGGTCTTCTGCTGCTTTGAGCCGCTCGCCGTGCCCGGCGTGGTGCTGGGTTGTCTGATCTCAAATTTCTTTTCGCCCGTCTCCGTGCTGGACGTCTTCATCGGCACGGCGGCAACGGTCATCGCTTCCATGCTGATGACGCGCTGCAAAAAGGCGTGGCTGATGCCCATCCCCAATGTTGCCGCGAACGGTCTGCTGATCGGTGCGCTGCTGGCGTTCACCGTCACGCCCGATGCGTTCTGGGAGGGCTTCTGGGTTTTCTGCGCCGAGGTGGCGCTCGGCGAGCTTGCCGTGATGTGCGTGCTCGGCGTGCCGCTGTTTCTGTGGCTGAAGAAGAGCAATGTGCTGAAGAAGCTGATTTGAATGCATAATTGTGGTGTGCCGCGGGGCGGTACGATTGGACAGACAATCCCTCAGGCGCTTCGCGCCAGCTCCCTTTACACAAGGGAGCCTTTTTGATCGTGTCGCAACGGAGCCGCCCATCTGCAAGGGACCGTGGGCGAGCAAAGCGAGCCCGGAGGGGTTGCAAAACGAAAACAAGGTGCTATACTGACAGTTGGATTACTAAAAGAACGGTGGTGTGCAAATGAAAACGCCTGCGGAGCGGCCCGGGTACAAGTGGGTCATTGCCGCCGTCTGCTTTTTGACGGTCACGATCGCACTCGGATTTTTCTACAACACGCTGTCGCTGTTTCTGAAAGCGGTGACGGAGGAACTGGGCATCCCCCGCAGTCTCTACGCCGCCACATCCCTGGCAAGCACGGCTGCGTCCGTGCTCATCGGCGCGGTGTTCGGCAAGCTCGCCGGACGTGTCCGCGTAAAGACGATGATGCTCTTTGCCGTGAGCGGCGTCATCCTCACGACGCTGGTGTATGCCTTTGCGCGAAATGCGCTGTATCTTGTCGTATTTTGGTTTCTGGAGGGCACGAGCCTCTTTTTCTGCAGCACGACGATGATCAGCTATGTGATCAACAGCTGGTTTACCGAGCACCGCAGCACCGTGATGGGCGTGGTGATGGCGGGCAGCGGCATCGGCGCCGCCGTCGGGACACAGATCCTGCGCCCGATCATCATCGGACAGCGCTCCGTTTTCGGCTTTACCGGCTACCGAGCGGCAAGCTGTGTGAATTCGGCGATGCTGCTCCTGCTTCTGATCGTGATCGCGGTCTTCTTCCGCGATCCTCCGACCCGACAGCCGGAGCGGGAGAAGGAAGACGCTGCCCGTGAAGGTCCGGACTGGGAGACCGTGCGGCGCAGACCGATGTTCTATCTCCTCGGCGCCTGCGTTCTGGTGACCTGTCTTGTGGAGCACGCGCCCGTGTTTATCAACGCCGCGCATATGGAGGATATCGGCCTGCAGCCGACCTATCTGACCAATGTGATGAGCATCTACGCCGCCACGCTCTTTGTCGGAAAGATCCTGACGGGACTCGGCGGCGAAAAGCTGGGACTCAGCATCACGATGACGATCTGCAACCTCTCCTCCGTCATCTCAACGGTCTGCCTCTGCCTTGTTTCCCCGGATGCTCCGGGGTATGCGCTCGCCCACGCGATCCTGCTCGGCTGTGCGATCCCGATGGAGACGGTGATGCTGCCGCTCGCCGTTTCGGAAATGTTCGGGCAGCGCTGCTACGCAAAGATCATGGGACTGTATTTCGGGCTCTTGTGCATTGCCTACGCGGCGGGAGATCTGCTGACGAACGGACTGTTCGATCGGATCGGCTCGTACCGCCCGATCCTGTTCGTATACGCGGGCATTATGCTGCTCTTCACGATCGCAGAGCCGATCATTTTTGCATACGGAAGAAGAGAACGCGCCGCCATCGCTGCGGCGGAACATCGGAAAGAAGGCACGGAATTATGAGAGGGATCGAGGACAAAAAATACAGATGGATCATCGCGGTGATCTGCTTTCTGACCGTTATGGTCGGACTGGGCTTCTGCGCGATGAAGAGTATCTACCTGAAGACCGTCTCCGAGGATCTGGAGATCACGCGCAGCGCGTTTGCCGTTACGGAGATCATCCGCTATCTCACGACGGCAGGACTGAATCTCTTCTTCGGAACGCTGATCACCAAGCTGGGCGCGAGGAAGATGATCCTCATCGGCGCGGTCAGCCTGCTCTGTGCGCCGCTGTGCAGCGCCTTTGCGCAGGATGTCTGGCTTCTCTATCTGGGCGGCGCCTTCCTCGGCGCGGGTCTCGCGTGGAGCACCACCACGATGGTCGGCTATGTGATCGGCAAGTGGTTCCCGAAAACCCGCGGCACGGTTCTGGGCGTTGTGCTTGCCTCCAGCGGACTCGGCGCGGCGCTTTGCACATGGCTGCTGCGTCCCGTTGTCATCGGCGAACGGTTTTTCTTCGGCACGACCGGCTGGCGGCTGAGCTATCTGCTCTCCGCCGCGCTGATGCTCCCCGTGATCCTGCTGCTTCTGGCATTCTTCCGCGAGTCGCCCAAGCACCCTGAAGAGGGCGCGGCTGCCAAAAAGCGCCGCGGAAGACAGTGGGAAGGTATGGAGTGGAACGAGGTGCGCAGAAAGCCCTATTTCTATGTTGCCGTGGTCTGCGTGTTCTTCGTGGGTCTGTGTCTGCAGTCGGCGAACGGCTGCTCGGTCGCACATCTCGAGGACGTTGGTCTGGAATCCGACTACATCACGAATATTGCGAGCTATTACGCGCTGACGCTCTGCTTTGCCAAGATGATCACCGGCTTCGGCTACGACAAGCTCGGTCTGCGCATTACGATGCTGAGCTGCCTGACCGCAGGCACGGTGGCGATCTACCTGCTGGCAATGGTCACACCGGAGACGCCGGGAATGGCGCTCGCCTATGAGCTGCTGATCCCCTTCGCCCTGCCGATGGAGACGGTGATGCTGCCGCTGATCGCGGCGGATATGTTCGGCGAGAAGTGCTTCCCGAAGATCATGGGCTTGTTCGTCTCCATCAACACCGCGGGCTACGCCGCCGGTGCGCTGCTGTCCAACGCCGTGTTCGATCTGGTCGGCTCGTATAAGCTTGCGCTGCTGGTATTTTCCGGCATTCTGCTGATCGCCACCGTTGCAGAACAGCTGTGCCTGATTCCTGCCGCGCGCGACCGCAAAGCGATCCTGGAACGCGCGAAAAACAATGCATAACACACCGAAGCCTTTTGCTTTTGCAAAAGGCTTCGAGCTTTTTTGCAAAAAGACGACTTTTGTGCGGAAAAACGCTTGCACCCGAAAAGAATCGTGCTATAATAGATTGCGGTTTGAATGGATTTGGAGGGATTTTTATGAACGCGCAAACAAAAAAAGTAAGCCCCGCTTACAAGTGGGTCATTGCCGCGATGTGCTTCATCACGGTTCTGATCGCTCTGGGCCTGTGCAGCAGCAGCAAGGGCCTCTTCCTTGCACCCGTTACGACTGAACTGAACCTCGCGCGCGGCCTGTACTCCGTCACCGACACCATCCGCTACGCCACGACCTCGCTGATCAACCTTGCCTTTGCGGCGCTGGTTATGAAGCTCGGCACGAAGCGCATGATGATCCTCGGCGTTCTGAGCCTTGCCTGCTCGATGCTGCTTTATTCCATCGCTCCCAAGCTGCCGGAAGGCGCTACCATGATGGACACCGTCAAGACGCTTGCTCCCATCTACCTCTCCGGCGCCTTCCTCGGCCTCGGTCTGGCATGGTGCACCACCACGATGGTCGGCTATGTTGTCGGCAAGTGGTTCACGACCGCGCGCGGCAGCGTTATGGGTGTTATCCTCTCTGCAAACGGTCTTGCCACCGCGGTCACCTCGAAGGTGCTCAACCCCGTCATCATCGGCGAGGCTTCCGTCTTTGGCCGCACCGGCTTCCGCTTTGCCTATCAGCTGATCGCGATGATGCTTCTGGCGGTCGTTGTGTTGCTTCTGATCTTCTTCCGCGAAGCTCCCGAAGAGGCGATCGAGGGTGCCGCCGGCAAGGGCAAGAAGAAACGCGGCAGACAGTGGGTCGGCTTTGAGTGGAGCGAGGTTTCCAAGAAGCACTACTTCTACATCACCGCCGTCTGCATCTTCCTGACCGGCATGGCACTGCAGTCCGTTGCGTCCGTTACCAAGGCGCATCTGTCTCAGGTCTTCAACGATGAGGACTTCGTCACGACTGTTCTTGCCGTCTACTCGCTCGTCCTGTGCGGAACGAAGTTCTTCACCGGCTTCAGCTACGATATGTTCGGCCTGCGCAGAACGATCCTGATCTGCCACGTCGCCGCCGCCTTCAGCATTATCGGCATGGCGCTCGTTCCGGCATCGATGCCCGGACTCGCTTTGGCCGCCAAGATCGTCGCCGCTTTCGCAATGCCGCTGGAGACCATCATGCTCCCGCTGATCGCTGCCGATATGTTCGGCGAAAAGTGCTTCCCGAAGGTTATGGGTCTGTTCGTCTCCATCAACACCGCCGGCTACGCTGTCGGTTCTCCGCTCACGAATGTCGTTTACGACTTCATGCAGAACTACCGTACGATCCTGACGATCTACGGCGTTATGATGGTTGTCGTTGCCGTCGTCGAGCAGATCAACCTCTACAACGCGCAGAAGGACCGCGAAGCGTTCCTCGCGGCTTACGAGGCCTCTGCCGAATAAGATACGGTTTATACAAAGCACCGACCTGCAAAGCGGGTCGGTGCTTTTTTGTTTTCATACTGAAGACTGAAGACTTAAGAATGAATCATGAAGAATTGTGGTGTGCCGTAGGCACGGATTGGATCCTCTCTCCCTCAGTCAAGCCGCAAGCGGCTTGACAATTGCCTGCGGGCAATCCGGTCGCGGCTCTGACAGTCCACCGGACTGTCATTCACTACCGCGACGACGCTTCGCTTACCCTCGTCAGAGGGAGCCTTCTTTCTTGTTGCGCTGCGCGCGGATTTGGATACTGCCTGCGGCAGGCGGATGGGCAATGCCCATCCCT
>JAFVWG010000009.1 GCA_017501805.1 Oscillospiraceae bacterium | reverse complement strand
CATTCTGCCGGAGGTCTCATATGTTCAGAAACACCTACGCCGAAATCAATCTCTCCAATCTGACCCACAATGTCCGTCTGCTCACGGAGCGCTATGGTGATTATGCCTATCACTTCGGAGTCGTCAAAGCGGACTGCTACGGGCATTACGGCATCGAGCCCGTCCGTGCGATCCTCGCCGGCGGCTGCAATTATCTCGCCGTCGCTACGCTGGAAGAAGCGCTCGCCATCCGCGAAGAGATCGCCGATGTGCCCATTCTCTGCTTCGGCATCGTCAGTCCGCGGGATCTTGCCGTCTGCGCGGAGCAGAATATCACCGTAACGGTGTCGTCGCTCGACTGGCTGAAGAATATCGACACCGTTCCGAACGGTCTCAAGGCACACATCAAGATCAATTCCGGAATGAACCGCCTTGGCATCGCCAAGAAAGACGAATGCACGGAATTGGTCTCCCTTGCCCGAAAGCTCGGACTGACGCTCGAGGGCATCTACACGCACATTCACAGCGCCCACCTGCAGGAAGCTACACTGCGGCAGTACGCTGCGTTTGAGGAGATCACCTCGGGCATCCGGCTCTCGGACTTTGCCATCGTCCACGTCGGCGCAAGCGAGGCGACCGAGAATTTCCCGAAGCGCTCCTACGCGAACGGCTGCCGCCTGGGCATTGCAATGTACGGACTGATCGACTACGACGGCGTCGATTTTCTCCCGACCTTCCGCCTTTGGGGTGAGGTCATTCAGATCAATGAGGTCTCCGAGGGCATCGTCGGCTACAACGGCACGCATAAGGTGCAGGGAGGCGAGCGCATCGCCGTCATCCCCATCGGCTATGCCGACGGCATCATCCGCAAGAATTCGGGCAGAAACGTTTATATCAACGACAAGCCCTTCCCCATCGTCGGCAATGTCTGTATGGATATGCTCTTTGTCAAGGTCGACGAAACGGTCCGCGTCGGCGACAAGGTCGCCCTCATCCGCGATATTGCACATATCAAGGAAATTGCAAAGCACCTCGACACAATCACCTACGAGGTCACCTGCTCCGTCGGCAAGCGCATCCCCCGCGTCTATGTAGAATAAGAAATAAGAAAAACGCCCCGCCGTTGAAGAACGGCGGGGCGTTTTGTATTCGATTTATGTTTCCCGCGTCCACTGATACGCGATGCGGGGCGAATCGCCCGCCACGAAGACCGTGCCGCAGTGCACAAAGCCCGCTCCCGTGATGAGCTTCTGCATAATATGATTGTTCTCGTGCGTGTCGATGCGCACGTTGTCGCAGAGCGCCTTCGCATAGTCCGACGCACAGCGGAAAATACCGTGCCGCGTCCCATCGCTTCCGATGCGGTGGATCGCCACATACGGCTCGTCGTTTCTCCACTGTCCGTCCTCGATCCTGCGGTACCACGGATCCTCGTCTTCCAAAAACGCAAATACGCCGCAGGGTGTCTCTCCGTCGCAGATCACGCGGCAGATGCCCGTTCGGATATCCTCCCGGACAAGCTCTCTCTGCGGATAGCCGTCCTCCCACTGGGTCGGGTTGCCGTTTCGGATCATAAATTCCCGTGCGGTCTCGTAGATCTCCATAATTCTATCCAGATCCGCTGCCGTCGCTGTTCTTACTGTCAGCATTTTTTCGCCTCATTTCGGAAAAGCCCCGCCTGCGGCGGGGCTTTCGTTTTAATTCAGTTCATAGCCGATCTCAAGGGCTTTGAGGTTCGCGTCGTAGAGATCCGCGTGCTTCGCGGAAACAACACTGCGCACCGCGTCCTCCAGTCCCTCGCGGGCAACGGGAGCGCTCTCGCGGATGACCTTGCCAAGCATGATCATATTGGCTAGGTTTCCGAGCGCGTTCGTCTGTGCCAGCTTCGTGGCGGGAACGTAGAAGACCTTCACATCCGTCCGCTCGACCTTGCGTCCGATGAGCGTGGAGTCCACATAGATCGTGCCGCCGGGCACGACCGCGCTCTCGTACTTGTCGAGCGAGGGCAGGTTCATGGCGATCAGCACGTCCGGGCTGTTGACGATCGGAGAACCGACCGGCTCATCGGAGAGAACCACGCTGCAGTTCGCCGTGCCGCCGCGCATCTCGGGACCGTAAGACGGCAGCCAGCTGAGCTGACGGCCTTCCAGCAGACCCTTGTTGGCGAGGAACTTGCCCGCGAACAGAATACCCTGTCCGCCGAAGCCCGCGATCAGAATTTGCGTTGTCATACCTGCTCCTCCTTTTCCGCGGTTCTGTCCTTGTACACGCCGAGAGGATAATAGGGGATCATCTTCTCCTCGACCCACTCAAGCGCCTTCTGCGGCGTCATACCCCAGTTCGTCGGGCAGGAGGACACGACCTCGACCAGCGAGAAGCCCTTGCCCGCGATCTGATTTTCAAACGCCTTGCGGATGGCCTTCTTCGCTTCAAGCACGTGCTTGACATTGTTCACCGCCACACGGGCGATGTAGGCGGGACCGTCCAGCGTGGACAGCATCTCCGCGACCTTCACGGGATAGCCCGCAGTCTTGACGTCACGTCCGTAGGGCGAGGTCTGCGTGACCTGACCGGGCAGCGAGGTCGGAGCCATCTGTCCGCCGGTCCTACCGTAGATCGCGTTGTTGACGAAGATCACGGTGATGTTTTCATTGCGCGTGGCGGCGTGCACCGTCTCCGCCATACCGATGGAGGCAAGGTCGCCGTCGCCCTGATAGGTGAAGACGATGTTCTGCGGCAGGCTGCGCTTGATACCCGTCGCAACGGCGGGAGCGCGTCCGTGCGCAGCCTCGACCATATCGCAGGCAAAGTAATCGTAAGCCATAACCGCGCAGCCGACCGGCGCGACGCCGATGGCGCTG
>JAFVWG010000008.1 GCA_017501805.1 Oscillospiraceae bacterium | reverse complement strand
GTAACAGGCTGCCTGTCGCAGCGCTATCAGAAGGAGATCCTCGAAGAACTTCCGGAGGTCGACGGTGTGCTCGGCACGGGCAACTATGCCGATGTTGTGGAATCTGTGGAACGGCTTCTGCGCGGCGAACAGGTCTGCGCCTTTGCTTCCATAGACGATGACCGCATCGACGGCGTGGGAAGAGTCCTGACAACGCCGGAGCATTATGCCTATCTGAAAATCGCGGAGGGCTGCGACAATCACTGCGCCTACTGCGTGATCCCGTCCCTGCGCGGGAAATTCCGCAGCCGACCGATGGAAGAGCTGGTCCGCGAGGCGGAGCAGTTTGCCGAAAACGGCGTGCGGGAGCTGATCGTCGTGGCGCAGGATACCACCCGCTACGGCAAAGACCTCTACGGTACATACCGCCTTGCAGAGCTTCTGCGCAGGCTCTGCCGTATTGAAAAGCTTGCTTGGATCCGCGTGCACTATCTCTATTCGGACGAGATCACGGACGAACTGATCGACGTGTTCGCGCAGGAAGAGAAGATCGTCAAATATATGGACATTCCCATCCAGCACGTGAACGATGCCATTCTCAAGCGGATGCATCGCCGCGATACGCGGAGGATCATTGAGCAGCTGTTTACAAAACTGCGCGCACGCATCCCCGGTCTTGTGCTTCGCACCAGCCTGATCACGGGACTTCCCGGAGAGGGCGAAGAAGAATTCACGGAGCTTTGCGAGTTCCTGAAGGAATACAAGCTTGAGCGCGTGGGTGCGTTTGCCTTTTCTCCGGAGGAGGGAACACCCGCAGCAGAGATGGAACGCCCCGATGCCGAAACCGCGGCGCGCCGCGCGGAGATCGTCTGCGAACTGCAATCTCGCATTATGGATGAATATAATGAACTGCGGATCGGCGAGGTCCTGCGCGTGCTTTGCGAGGGCTTTGACGCGGAACGCGGCGAATATTTCGGCAGAAGCTATGCCGATTCCCCGGAGATCGACGGCTGTGTACGCTTCACGGCGGTCCGCCCGATCTCCACGGGCTCGTTTGTCACGGTCCTCGTTGACGATGTGACGGACGGAGATCTTTGCGGAAGTGTTGTGGAGGTAGAGAAAAAATGACGACTGCAACGAAAATCACCCTGGCACGGGTCGCTCTGATCCCGACCTTTATGGTGCTGTTTCTTTTGGGGCTCAACTGGTGGGCGCTGGCGGTGTTCATCATCGCAAGCCTGACCGACCTTGTTGACGGATATGTGGCGAGAAACTATCACCAGACCAGCGATTTCGGAAAGTTTCTCGATCCGCTGGCAGATAAGCTGCTCGTCTTCGCCGCGATGCTCATCCTTGTGGAGCTGCAGCGCTTTCCCGCGTGGGCGGTTATGATCGTTCTGACGCGCGAATTTGCCGTTTCCGGTCTGAGAATGACCGCTGCGAGCAAGGGTCACGTGATCGCTGCCGGTTGGTCCGGTAAGGTCAAGACCGCCGCAACGATGATCGGACTGTGTGTTCTGATCGTATTTGCCGCACCGTGGCTCGATATCACCGTGCTTGCTGTGATCCTTGTCACAACGATTTGGTCCGGCGTGGAGTATTTTGTCAAAAACGGAAGCGCACTGCGCTGAGGCTTGACACCTTTTCGAAACGGTGGTACTATACAAAAAATGAATAGGGCGTGAAGATCGGAAAGAGTAGCCGGTTCTTCGGATCGTCAGAGAGCCTCCGCCATTGGCTGAAAGCGGAAGCGGTCCGTTCGGTGAACGTGCGTCCGGGAGCGTCGGGGGAACCCCCGTTGGCCGCGTCAAGGCTGAAGTGAGAAAACAGAGTGGAACCGCGAGTGAAAAGCCCGCCTCTTGTCGAATGACAGGGGGCGGTTTTTGTTTGGAGGTATTATGCACATCATCGAAGATATCCGCGCATACCGAAAGAATGACCCTGCGGCACGCAGTGCCATCGAGGTGCTGCTGCTTTATAACGGACTGCACGCGGTCTTTTATTACAGAATCGCGCATTTTCTTTACCGCTGTCATCTGCGATTTTTGGCGAGATGGATCTCGCAGGTCACCAAGTTTTTTACCGGCATTGAGATCCACCCTGCGGCAAAGATCGGCAGAAGACTTGTTATCGACCACGGCACCGGTATTGTCATCGGTGCGACCGCAGAGATCGGCGACGACTGCCTGCTCTATCAGGGTGTGACCCTCGGCGGTACGGGTAAGGACGTCGGCAAACGCCATCCGACCCTCGGAAATAATGTGATGGTCGGCAGCGGGGCAAAGGTACTCGGTCCTTTCCGTGTGGGAGACAACGCGCGGATCGCCGCAAATTCCGTTGTGCTGCGTGAAGTGCCGCCGAACGCGACCGTTGTCGGCGTCCCCGGACGGATCGTCCGCATCAGCGGTGAAAAACTGGACCATATCCACACGCCCGACCCGGTCATGCTGGAGATCGAGCGGCTGAGAGAACGGCTCGAAGCGCTGGAGCTGAAAGTTAAAGCAGGAGAGGAGAAGTAATATGTATCTCTATAATTCCGTAAGTCATAAAAAAGAAGAATTCATCCCCCGCGACCCGAACCTTGTAAAGATGTACACCTGCGGACCGACCGTGTACCACTTCGCGCACATCGGCAACCTCCGCAGCTATATCATGGAAGATGTTCTGGAGAAGTACCTGCGCTGGCTCGGCTATCCCGTCAAGCGCGTGATGAACATCACCGATGTCGGACATCTTTCCTCCGACGCGGACACGGGCGAAGATAAGATGCTCAAGGGTGCCAAGCGCGAGAATAAATCTGTTATGGACATCGCGGCGTTCTATACCGATGCCTTCTTCGCGGACTGCGAGAAGCTCAACATCAAGCGCCCGGACGTTGTCGAGCCCGCGACAAACTGCATCGACGAGTATATCAAGATCATCACGAAGCTCGTGGACACGGACTATGCTTACCTCGCCGGCGGAAACGTCTACTTCGACACCTCGAAGCTGGAGAAGTACTACGTCTTCAACGAGCACAACGAGGAAGACCTCGCCGTTGGCGTGCGCGAAGGCGTGGAAGAGGACACCAACAAGCGCAACAAAAACGACTTTGTGCTCTGGTTTACCAAGTCCAAGTTTGAGGATCAGGCGCTCAAATGGGATTCTCCCTGGGGCGTCGGTTATCCCGGCTGGCACATCGAATGCTCCGGCATTTCGATGAAGCATCTGGGCGAAGATCTGGATATTCACTGCGGCGGCATCGACAATGCCTTCCCGCATCATACCAACGAGATCGCACAGTCCGAGTCCTACCTCGGACACAAGTGGTGCAATTACTGGATGCATGTGCTGCATCTGAACACATCGAGCGGAAAAATGTCCAAATCCAAGGGCGAATTTCTGACGGTCTCTCTGCTTGAGGAGAAGGGCTACGATCCCTTGATCTACCGTCTGTTCTGCCTGCAGAGCCACTACCGCAAGGGACTTGTCTTCTCCTGGGAAAACCTCGATAATGCAAAGATCGCCTTTGAGAAGATGATCGCAAAGATCGCCGCGATCAAGCCCGAGGGCGAGGTCGACGAGGCGGGGCTTTCCGAGCTGCGTGAACGCTTCAAAAAGGCGCTCGACAACGACCTGAACACCTCGCTTGCGATCACCGCCGTCTACGACGCTATCAAGGCGCAGACGAACGGTGCGACCAAGCTTGCCGCGATTGCGGACTTCGACCGTGTGCTGGGACTCGATCTCATCGCCAAGGCGGAGAGCAAGCGCGAGCAGGACGCAAAGGCTGCGAAGAGCGAAGGCGGCTATGAGATCCGCGGCGAAGGCGACGCCGAGATCGACGCGCTGGTTCTGCAGCGCGCCGAGGCGAAAAAGGCAAAGAATTTTGCCGAGGCGGACCGCATCCGCGATGAACTGAAGGCGAAGGGGATAGAGGTCACGGACGTCCCCGGCGGCGCGGTCTGGAAACGCGTGTAATTCAAACACAGCGAAAGGAAACGAACTATGAAGCTACTGATCTTGGATGGGAACAGCGTCATCAACCGTGCGTTCTACGGTGTGCATCTGCTCACCACGCGCGACGGCGAGTACACCAACGCGATCTACGGCTTCCTGAATATTCTGGAAAAGCTGCGGCAGGATGAAAAGCCCGATGCGCTCTGCGTCGCCTTTGACCGCAAAGAGCCGACCTTCCGTCATGAAATGTACGACGGCTACAAGGCGACACGGCATCCGATGCCGGAGGAGCTGGCTGCGCAGATGCCCGTGATGAAGGACGTCCTGCGCGCGATGAACGTCCCGATGTTCGAATGTGCCGGCTGGGAAGCGGACGATATCCTCGGAACGGTCAGCCGTATCTGCGCGGAGCGGGGATGGCACTGCGTTGTCGCTACGGGCGACCGCGACAGTCTGCAGCTTGTGAACGACAGCACGACGGTGCGCCTTTCGGTGAACGAGGGGCGGCAGACGATCTGGCGCGCCTATACGCCCGACGTCTTTACGCAGGAGTACGGATTTGCGCCGAAGCGGATCATCGATCTCAAGGCGCTGATGGGTGATTCCTCCGACAACATTCCCGGCGTCGCGGGTGTCGGGCCCAAGACGGCGACCGACCTGCTGCTGAAATTCGGCAGCTTTGAAGACGTGTACGCCTCGATCGACGATCCCAAGATCCGCGAAACGCTGCGCACAAAGCTGAAAAACTGCGAGGATGCGGCGCGGCTCTCTTATGACCTTGCGACCATCCGCTGCAATGCGCCGATCACGTTCTCCCCGGAGGACTGCTTGATCCGCGAGCCGGACAACGATGCGCTTTACGCTCTGTTCCGCAGACTGGAATTTGCCAAGCTGATGGGTCGCTACGGCCTGCACGCGCCCGCACCTGAGCTTTCGGCACAGGACCCGGCTGAGGAGGCGCGGGTCATCACCGACCCCGAGGAGGCGCTTGCGCTCCTGCAGACCTACCGCGCGGGGACAGTTGTTGTGGACGCCTCCGATGACCTTGAGACGCTCACCGTGCTTTGCGGCGATACCGTCTCGGAATTCCCGTCGGGACTTTCAAACTTCTCCGAAGTGAGAAAAATAATTTTTTCAAAGGAGGTCTCCAAGGTTGCCCACGACTGCAAGCCGCTGATGCGGAAGCTGCTCGCAAACGGGCTCACGGCAGAAGGCTTTGTGTTTGATACGGCGGTTGCGGCGTATCTGCTGGACGCGACCCGCGGACACTACGAGCTCGAACAGCTCTGTGCCCGCTATCTTAAGAAGGATGCTCCGCAGACGGCGGCACAGCGCTGCCGCGCGGCAGCAGAGCTTTGGAGCGCATTTCTTCCGCTTTTGGAGCAGGAAGGGCTCTTCAAGCTCTATGAGACCGTGGAGCTTCCGCTGTGCGCGGTGCTCGCAGAAATGGAGCACGAGGGGATCGCGGTCGATCGCTTTGCCCTTTTGAGCTTCGAAGGGATGCTCACCGAGCGGATCGGCGGCTGTCAGAAGCGGATCTTTGAGCTTGCGGGGCACGAATTCAACATCCAGTCTCCGAAACAGCTCGGAACGGTACTCTTTGAAGAAATGGGCATCCGTCCCGCGAAAAAGACCAAGAGCGGCTATGCGACCGGCGCGGAGATTCTGGAAAAACTGCGTCCCGAACATCCGATCATATCGGATGTTCTTGACTACCGTATGCTGACCAAGCTCCGTTCGACCTATGCCGAGGGGCTGACCAAATGCATCGAAGAGGACGGACGCATTCGCACGACCTTCCAGAACACCGTCACGGCAACGGGACGGCTGTCCTCCACCGATCCGAACCTGCAGAACATCCCCGTCCGAACGGAAATGGGCGCGGAGATCCGCAAGATGTTCGTGCCGCGTGACGGCTGGCTTTTCGTTGACGCGGACTACAGTCAGATCGAGCTTCGTGTGCTGGCGCATATTGCGGACGATGCCGCGATGCAGGAGGCGTTCAATTCCGGCGAGGACTTCCATACGGCGACTGCCGCGCAGGTGTTCGGTGTTGCGCTCGGAGATGTCACGCCGCAGATGCGGCGCAGCGCCAAGGCGGTCAATTTCGGTATCGTCTACGGCATTTCGGAATTCTCACTCGCGCAGGATATCGGCGTGAGCCGTGCGGAGGCAAAGCGCTATATCGACACCTATCTCGCGCGTTTTTCGGGCGTTGGCGCCTATATGCGCGACATCGTGGCGCAGGCGCACGCGACAGGCTCTGTCCGCACGCTTTTCGGCAGAAAACGCGAGATCCCCGAACTCAAGGAAAAGAACTTTATGCTTCGCTCCGCAGGGGAGCGCATCGCGCTCAACACGCCGATCCAGGGAACGGCGGCGGATATTATGAAGATCGCAACGATCCGAACCGCGCGGGCGCTTCGGGAAGCGGGGCTCAAGGCAAGGCTCGTCCTGCAGGTGCACGACGAACTGATTGCGGAATGTCCTGCCGCAGAGGCGGAACGCGTGAAGGAGATCCTCACGCGCGAAATGGAACAGGCCGCGCTCCTGAAAGCACCGCTGAAGGTAGAAGCGCACGACGGAGAAAGCTGGTATGCCGCGAAATGATCCGGATCACAAAAATGCAAAAAGAGCATATCGCACAGATCGCGGAGCTGGAAACGCTTTGTTTTTCTCTTCCGTGGGATGCCGCCTCGTTTGAAAGCGAGCTGGAAAACCCGCTCAGCGACTGGCTAGTTGCGCTGGAAGGGGAGACCCTTGCCGCCTATGTCGGCGCGCAGACCGCAGGCGGCGAAAGCGATATTATGAACGTTGCCGTTGCGCCGTCGTTCCGAAGACGCGGGATCGCGCGGGAACTGATGATCGCAATGGAATGCACACTCCGCGAACGAAACACCGAGGCGATCAGTCTCGAGGTCCGGGAAAGCAATCTCCCTGCGATCCGCTTGTATGAATCGCTCGGATTTTGCCGGGTCGGACTGCGCCCGAACTACTACTTCAAACCGAAAGAGAATGCTTTGATCTACAGAAAAGAGATGTGCCATGAAGATACTGGCGATTGAATCATCCTGTGACGAGACCGCCGCAGCGGTCGTTGAAAACGGCAGAACGATCCTGTCCAACTGCGTTGCCTCTCAGGTGCCACAGCATCAGGTCTACGGCGGCGTTGTCCCGGAGATCGCCTCGCGGCTTCATCTGGAGACTGTCTACGAGCTGACGGACCGTGCCTTGCTTGAGGCGGGGCTCACGCGGGACGCGATAGATGCGATCGCCGTGACCTACGCGCCCGGACTCATCGGTGCGCTGCTTGTCGGCGTGAATTTTGCGAAGGGGGCGGCGCTCGCCTCGAACAAGCCGCTGATCCCGGTGCACCATCTGCGCGGGCATATTGCGGCGAACTACCTCGCTTCTCCCGAGCTGGAGCCGCCGTTTGTCTGTCTTGTCGCTTCCGGCGGCAACACGGTGATCGTGGAGGTGGCGGACTATACGGAATTCCGGATCCTCGGCGCAACGCGCGATGACGCGGCAGGGGAGAGCTTCGACAAGGTCGCCCGAAAGATGGGGATGCCCTACCCGGGCGGTGCGTCCATTGAGCGCAGCAGCGTCGGCGGCGACCCGTATAAATACGTCCTGCCCGACGCCAAGGTCAGCGGAAGCCCGATGGATATGTCCTTCTCGGGGCTCAAGACCGCGGCGATCAATCTGCTCCACCACGCGGAACAGAGCGGGGAAGAAATCGATATCCCGTCCTTCTGCGCCTCGTTCTCCCGCGCCGTGTCCGACATCCTTGTTCCGCGCACGGTGGAAGCCCTGCGGCAGACCGGCTGCAGAAAGCTTGCAGTCGCCGGCGGCGTTGCGGCGAACGCCTATATCCGCGCGGAATTCGAAAAGCAGACGCAGGCGCTCGGCGCGAAGCTCTATCTTCCACCGCGCTCGCTGTGCGGCGACAACGCCGCGATGATTGGCGCACAGGCCTATTACGAATATCTGGCGGGACGGATCGCGGATCAGTCGCTCAACGCCTTTGCGACGATGCCGATCTCTGAGCTGCGCTTCTGAAATAAAAAACGGATGGACGAAACCTCTGTGCCGATAAGACAGTAATCCGAAAAAGTTAAATTTTCGGCATCTGTCTGACAGGGTTGGAAGCAAACAACATGAAAGCACGATGTCGAGTCGAAAGACTTTGCATCGTGCTTTTTCCATCTCACCAACTAATAACACGGAGGTACTATCATG
>JAFVWG010000078.1 GCA_017501805.1 Oscillospiraceae bacterium | reverse complement strand
TGGAGGCGCAGGCACTTCTTGCTCTGCCAAAGGATATGGTCAAGGATCTGAATCTTTCGGATGAGCTGCGTGAAATCTGGAAACAAAAGCTTTTTCTCCATTTACGGGCGTATCTGCAGTCTCTGCACGGCTTGGGAGAACTGACAAAGCTCCTGACCGCCGAAGGGATCACGCCGATTGTGCTGAAGGGACTGTCGTTTGCGTCATACTACCGCGATCCCGTGCTGCGGCAGACGGGCGATGTTGACGTGATCCTGCATCCGAATACGGAGGAGAACTTTTGCAAGGCTCGTGCGATTATGGAGTCTGCGGGTTTCTCTGATATGAGCGATCCAAACGACAGACGGCACGTGACCTACGGAAAGAATGGGGTCTGTTACGAATTGCACCGCTATTTCTCCCACAGGAAGAACGAAACGCAGCTTGAGCTGGACAGACGGATCGACAGTGCAGTACCTGTAGAGAAAACGATCGGCGGTGTGCGCTTTTATACTCTGCCGGATTTGGAAAACGGGCTTGTTATGCTGATGCACATTGCATTGCATCTTCCGAGTGGGCTCGGTCTGCGGCACGTGCTTGACTGGTTTGTTTTTGCCGATCGAATCGTTGACGAATCCTTCCTGACCAACGGCTTTCGGGAGGCGGTGCACGTCTGCGGTTTGGAAACGCTCATGTATTCTCTGACGCGTATGGGGGCGCTTTGGTTTGACCTCCCCGAACAGACTTGGTGCGTTTTTCGGGATGATGCGGTCAGCGCAGAGCTGCTGGATCTACTGATCGATTCGGGAAATTTCGGACGCTCGAAGGATCCGATGTCGCGCAGGGCAACGACCGCGCTCAACAGCTATATGTCCTTCCGCACGTTGCAGTCTCACGGGCTTGTGCATTGGAAAGCGGCGCAGCGGTATAAGATTCTCCGCCCGTTTGCGTGGATTTATCAGCTTTGCCGCTATCTGTGTCTAGCCGTGTCGCGCCGCAGCGTGATCTCCTCGGCTGCCGGCGATTACCGCGACCACCGTGCACAGAAAAAACTGTTTGATAAGCTGGATTTACAGATGTAATGCAAGGAAAAACCGCCTGTGGCGGTTTTTCTTGCGTTTTGATCGGAAATGCGATATACTAAGGCGAAAAAATCCCGATACGGAGGTGCTTTTTATGTATCGGATCGTTGGAAAACGCGCGCTCAATCCCACGGTCACGTGGATGGAGATCGAAGCGCCGTTTGTGGCAAAAAAGGCAGAGCCCGGACAGTTCATCATCCTGCGCACGCACGAGGACGGCGAACGCATTCCGCTCACCGTCGCGGGCTATGACCGCGAAAAGGGAACGGTGCAGATCATCTTCCAGATCGTCGGCGCGACGACGGAGCTGCTCAATCAGAAGCAGGTAGGGGATACGATCCCGGATTTTGTCGGACCGCTCGGCGTGGCTTCGAAGCTCGACGGACTGAAAAAAGTCTGCATTGTCGGCGGCGGCGTCGGCTGCGCCATTGCGCTCCCGATCGCACGCAAGCTGCACGAGCTCGGCTGCGAGGTGACCTCGATCATCGGATTCCGCAGCAAGGACCTGCTGATCCTTGAGGACGAGTTCCGCGCCGCATCCTCACATCTGTCCGTTATGACGGACGACGGCTCCTACGGACGGCAGGGCAATGTCTGCGTCCCGCTCAAGGAAATGCTGGATGCCGGTGAGCGCTTTGATGAGATCATCACCATCGGACCGCTTATTATGATGAAGTTTGTTGTTGAGACTGCACGCCCGTCCGGAATTCCCTGCACGGTCTCCATGAACCCGATCATGATCGACGGCACGGGTATGTGCGGCGGCTGCCGACTGACCCTGCACCGCGACGGTGAACGGGTGACGAAATTTGCCTGCGTGGACGGTCCCGACTTCAACGGCTACGAGGTGGACTTTGATGAGGTGATCTCCCGTGCTTCCATGTATCGCGACTTTGAACGCAAGGCGCATGAGCACGTCTGCAATCTGCTGAAAGGGGAGGTGCGGGGAGAATGATCAATATGGACCCGAAAAAGAATCCGATGCCCTGCCAGGACCCCGGGGTGCGCGCGAAGAACTTTGACGAAGTGGCGCTCGGATATGACGAAAAAACCGCTCTGGACGAAGCACAGCGCTGTCTGCAGTGCAAAAATCCCGCCTGTGTATCCGGATGCCCGGTGAATATTCAGATCCCGCAGTTTATCAAGAAGATCTGCGAGGGCGACTGCGAGGGTGCGTACCGCATCATTCGCGAGACCTCATCTCTGCCTGCGGTCTGCGGACGTGTCTGCCCGCAGGAGACCCAGTGCGAGGCAAAATGTGTCCGCGACATCAAGGGCGAGCCCGTTGGCATCGGAAGACTCGAACGCTATGTGGCGGATCGTCACAATGCGTGCGGCGGCGCGTCTGTCGAGGCGCCCGCACCGAACGGACATAAGGTGGCTGTGATCGGCTCCGGTCCTTCGGGACTGACCTGCGCGGGCGACCTTGCCGCAAAGGGCTACGCTGTCACAGTCTTTGAAGCGCTGCACACCGCAGGCGGCGTGCTGGTTTACGGCATCCCGGAATTCCGTCTGCCGAAGGCGATCGTCAGCCGCGAGGTGGAAAATCTCAAGGCGATGGGCGTCAAGGTCGAGACCAATATGGTGATCGGCAAAACGCTGACGGTCGACGAGCTCTTTGAAATGGGCTTTGAAGCGGTCTTTATCGGCTCGGGCGCGGGACTTCCCGGTTTTATGGGTATTCCCGGTGAATCTGCCAAGGGTGTTTTCTCCGCGAACGAATTTCTCACGCGCTCCAATCTCATGAAGGCCTACCGCGAGACGCCGACCACGCCCATCATGAAGGGCGGCAATGTTGCGGTCGTCGGCGGCGGCAACGTCGCGATGGACGCCGCACGCACGGCGCTGCGTCTCGGCGCGGAGAAGGTCTACATCGTCTACCGCCGCTCGATGCAGGAGCTTCCCGCAAGACACGAAGAGGTCGAACACGCGCAGGAGGAAGGCATCGAATTCCTGCTGCTCAACAATCCCATCGAGATTCTTGCCCATCAGAACCCGGATGACCCGCGCGATTCCAAAAACGGTTTTGTCCGTGCGATCCGCTGCATCCGTATGGAGCTTGGCGAGCCGGACGAGCGCGGACGCCGCCGTCCCGTCCCCGTACCGGGCAGCGAGTTCACGCTGGATGTGGACACGGTCGTAATGGCGATCGGCACATCTCCCAACCCGCTGATCAAATCCACCACGGAGGGGCTTGAGGTCAACCGCTGGGGCGGAATCGTCGTGGACGAGGAAACGGGCGCGACGAGCAGAAAAGGCGTTTTTGCGGGCGGTGATGCCGTCACAGGCGCTGCCACGGTCATTTCGGCTATGGGCGCGGGCAAAATCGCGGCAAAAGCGATCGACGAATATCTTTCCAAATAAAAGTAAGGCGCTCTTTCCAAACGGGAAAGAGCGCCTTTGCAATATCGTTTTACAGGATCGTTTTGAGGAAAGCCGTCAGCTCCTCGGCGATCTTTTTTTGACCTTCAATGCCGGGGTGATTTGTGCCGACCTCGCGGAATCTGCCGCCGGAGTTGTCCTGCGTCACCTTGAGGCTGTACGCGCCGACCGATTCTGCGATGAGGGGGATATCCTCGTTGTGGCGGGGCGTCATCATACCGTACATCATCACGAGCGGAACATCCGCGCCGTTGCGCTCACGCAGCTGCGCGATCATCGTCTTTGCGGCGTTGTCGAATTCCTCGCCCAGAACATGGTCGTTCGTGCCGAGCGAGAGGACGATGAGATCCGGCTTGCGGGAAAAGTCATAGGCTTTCAGATCTTCATCTGCGCAAAGAGGGTTGACGTAGTCGTACATTTTCATCATCGTCTTCGGGCAGGAAGCGGATTCACGGATATACCCGCAGCTGCCGCGGGAGACGAGACTGTAGTCGGCGTCCAGCATCTCGGCAGCGAGATACGCGTGGGAATGCGTCGAACTGTGGTTGGGGTCGTCACGCTGATAGCGTTCGCCGGACATAACGCCCTTGCCGGAGGTGATGGAGTCGCCGACAAATTCGATGTACTTTGCCTTCGACTTCGTTGCGCAGACGGAATCCGCGATGCCGCGGAAGGTCAGCGAGTGCCACACCGTCAGCTTGCCGTTCGAGTCGATGTCGTTCTCGCGCACGATGCGGACAGTATGCGTGCCGGCTTGGACATTTGCGAGCACAAGCTTCGCCTCTGTTTCGGATGCCGTAAGCCGTATGCGCCGGTCGGCCTTGCCGTCGATGAAGACCTGCAGATATCCGTTTTCTTCCGCCGTATAATGCAGGATCAGTTCGCCTTCCAGTGTGGCTGTGAACTCGACCGCATTGGCCGGCCAGAGCATCACAAGTCCGTTTTCGTTCCGATAGCTGCGTCCGAGGATCTTGCAGGCTGCTGCGCTATCTTTGAGATTCAGCGTGACATTGCCGTATTCGGCAGGGAGGTTATCATATTTCATCCTTTAACACCACTTACAGAATCGTTTTAAGGAAGGCGACCAGCTCTTCTGCGACCTTGGCATGCCCCTTGTAGCCGGGGTGCTTCGTTCCCTTGGAGCTTCCGGCGCCGCCGGTGTTGTCCTGCGTGACCTTGAGGGAGTAAACGCCCGCTTCTTTTGCGACTTTCTCAAGCGTGGCGGCATGTTTCTGGATCATCATGCCGTACTGCACGACGATCTTCACATCCTTGCCGTTGCGCGCGCGGATCTGCTCGATCATCGCAAGAGCGGCATCCTTGAAGCCCTTTGTCGAGTCATTCGTGCCGAGCGCGAGAATGACAACATCCGGCTTGCGGGCGAAGTCGTATTTTACGAGCTTGTCATCGGCTGCGAAGCAGTTGATGTAATCATACATATTTGCCATCGTCTTCGGGCAGGAGGACGAGGTCTTGGTGAAACCGCAGCTGCCGCGGGAGACAAGGCTGTAATCCGCATCGAGCATGCTTGCGGAAACGTAGGAGTAGGCATGCGTTGCACTGTGGTTGGGGTCGTTGCCTTTGTACTTTGCACTCGACATGGCACCCTTGCCGGAGGTGATGGAGTCACCGATGTACTCGATGAAGAGCTTCTTCTGCTCCGCCGCTTTGACGCTGCTCTTCACACCGCGGAAGGAAACCGCCTGCCAGATGCTCTCCAGACCCTTGGAGTTGAGGTCGTGATCGCGCACGATGCGGATGGTGTGCGCGCCGGGGCGGATGTTCGCAAGCACGATCTCGGCACCGTTCTCTGCTTTCGGCAGAAGGGTGCGCGTGTGTCTGATGCCATCGACAAAGACCCACAGGTAGCCGTCATCCATAGCCGTGTAATGCAGGGTCAGCTCGCCGCCGAGCTCCGCATTGAAATCGATCGCGTTGCCGGGCCAAAGCATCACAAGACCGGTGTCGTTCATGAAGGTGCGTCCCTGCGTTTTATAGAGCGTTTTCTCGGCCTTGAGGTCGATCTTTACCTCTTCGTAAGCGGAGGTGTCCGCTGCGGGGACGGTGAAGTTATACGCCAGCTGGCAGGCTTCCTGCCGCGTGAGCTTGTTTCCGGTAACGGTCAGGTCGTAATCGCGTCCCTCACTCTTGAGGAGCTTTTCCACATTGGCGGCCCAGTCGGAACCGGTCAGACCGTCCGCCTCCGCCTTGTGACCGAAGGCGACGAGCAGCATCTTGGCAAAGGCATGACCGGTCAGATGATTGTCGGGATGAAACTTTCCGTTGCCAACGCCGGAGACGATGCCCTTTTCCGCGCAGTAGCCGATGTATTTGGCTGCCCAGTGTGTGGCAGGGACATCCTTGAAGTCTGCCGTAGCGGTGACAGCCTCAGCGCCGGCCGTGCCTTCCAGCACGGTGCAGAGGATCTTCGCTGCCTGCGCGCGCGTCAGCGTGTCCTTCGGCGCAAAGTTGCCGTTCGGAAAACCGCTGACGATGCCCGATTCGCTCATTTGCGAAACGGCGGCGGTATACTTCGCTTCGATCTGATCCTGATCCGCGAAGGCTGCAGATGCGACCGAGGTCAGCATCAGAAGCGCAAGGATGAACGAAAGCAGTTTTTTCATAAGAAACGCCTCCTATTATTTATATACGATTAATGTATCACACATCTCTTTCTTTTGCAAGAACGCCGCACCCGATCAACCGAGTGCGACGTCGAGAAGCATCATAATCGTAAAGCCGAGCAGCACCGACATCGTTGCACGATATGGGTGCTCCTGCTGCGATGCGCTGCAAGTCGGAATCAGTTCGTGTACGGTGACGAGGATCATAGCGCCTGCGGCAAAGGAGAGGGCAAAGGGGAGCAGAGCCTGCATCCGTACCACCGCAAGCGCGCCGAGAAAGCCGCCCAGCGGCTCAACGAGCGCGGATGCCTGCCCTGCGAGAAAGCTTCGGAATCTGCCGTGTCCCTCGCGCCGCATCGGAAGCGATACCGCAGCACCCTCGGGAAAG
>JAFVWG010000077.1 GCA_017501805.1 Oscillospiraceae bacterium | reverse complement strand
TGAAGAGGGAAGAGAGAAAAGTGAAGAGGTGTGGTGTGCCGGAGGCACGGATTGAAAACCCTCTCCGTCCTCGCTTCACTCGGACACCTCTCCCAAAGGGAGAGGCAAGTTCGGGCGGGAGACCTCATCCGTCATTTGCTTTGCAAATGCCACCTTCCCCAGAGGGGAAGGCTTTTTTGTTGCGCTGCGCGATTGGGATACGCCTGCGGGCGGAGACCTCATCCGTCATTTGCTTCGCAAATGCCACCTTCCCCAGAGGGGAAGGCTTTTTTGTTGCGCTGCGCGCGGTTGGATGGACAATCCCTCAGTCATTTGCTTTGCAAATGACAGCTCCCTTTACACAAGGGAGCCTTTGGTGCGGGGCGCTCGTTTTTTTGGGGTGCGGGGGAATGGTTTTTGGGGTGATTCTTGCAAAAAAACAATTATTTATAAATCCTTTACAAAATCTTCACGCTTTTGGCGGGGGTGTGATAGTATAGTAGGTGAGGAACTTGAAAATTGCGCCTACCCGGCGAAGAAGGGACTGTTACTTATGGACAATACACAGGCAACAGGCATGAAGAAAAACAAGAAAAAGGGAAAAATCAAGTGGATCGTGATTGCTCTGCTCCTCCTGGCGGCTGCCGCGGCGGCTGTCTTTTTCCTGCGCGGGAAAAAGACGAAAAAGCCCGCTCAGAATGTCACGGTGACCTATGAGAAACAGGCTGTCGAACGTCACGACATCACCTCGGCGATCACCGGCAGCGGCACGCTCGAGGCGGCGAACTCCTACCTCGTTGCGACGCATATCGAGGGAAACATCCTCACCTGCTCCTTCGAGGAGGGCGATGTGGTCACGAAGGATATGGTCCTCTACACGCTTGATTCCTCCGATATCTCCACCAATCTGGAGCAGGCGCAGATCTCCTATCGGCAGAGTCAGCGCAGCTACGAAAAGAAGATGGAAAGCATCGAAGATCTGAACGTCAAGTCCGAGCACTCCGGACGCGTTCTCGACATCGCTGTTGCGGTCGGAGAAGAGGTCAAAAACGGACAGGTGCTTGCAACTGTGCGCGACACGGACTATATGCACCTGAAGGTCAGCTTCCCCGCAGACGAGGCTGCCAACTTTGCCGAGGGACAGGCGGCCGTCGTTACGATGGACAGCACCTTCGAGACCCTCAGCGGCACGATCTACGACATCTCTCCGCTGGACACCGTTCTGGCGGGCAACCGTCTCGTGCGCGAGGTCACCATCGAGGTGAAGAACCCCGGCGGTCTGAGCACGATCCAGTCCGCTTCCGCTGCCGTCGGCACGTCGGAATCCGTGGCGCCCGGCTCCTTTGCCTATAAGGACGAGGGCACGATCGTCTCCGGAATGAACGCGAAGATCAAGGAGATCCGCTGCAAGGAAGGCGACCGCGTGGAAAAGGACGCGCTTGCGTTCGTCCTCGAGAGCGAAGCGCTGAACGATGAGATCCAGGCGGCGAAGGACAGCTTCCGCAATGCGGAGATCGCCCTGCAGAGCCGCTACGATCAGCTTGACAAATACACGATCAAGTCCCCCATCTCCGGCACGGTCGTGGACAAATTCTATAAAGCGGGCGAGAGCACCGAGGCGAACAAGACCCTGTGCTCCATCTACGACCTGTCGTATCTCGTTATGACGCTGGGTGTTGACGAACTGGATATTTCCAACATCACGGCGGGTCAGGAAGTCGAGCTGACCGCAGAAGCGGTCGGCGGCAAGAAGTATCAGGGCGTTGTGACGAAGGTCAGCGTTGCCGGTACCTCTTCCAACGGCGTGGCGACCTATCCCGTCACCATCCGCATTGATGAGGGCGAGGGTCTGCGCCCGGGCATGACGGTCGACGCGACCATCGTTCTGAACAGCGCTTCCGATGTCCTTGCGATTCCCGCGGCTGCGCTGCAGCGCGGCAACACCGTTCTGGTGACCAAAGATTCGCCCAGCGCCGCGAACGGCACGAAGCCCAGAGATGAAGCGGCAGCCGAAGAGTTCGTCTCCGTGGAAGTCACCATCGGCGCAAGCGACGATGAGTTCATCGAGATCACCTCGGGTCTGCAGGAAGGCGACCAGGTCGGCATCCGCGTCCGCAACCGCAACAACCAGCAGGGCGGTATGAACTTTATGGGTATGATGGGCGGCGGAAACAACCGCAACAACAACCGCAACTTCAACCGCAACAACAACCGTAACAACAACCGCAACACGCGCAGCGGAGGAAGCCGGTCATGAGCGCCCTGATCGAATTTAAGAGCGTCTGCAAGTACTATCATATGGGAGATACCACCGTTGTTGCGGCGGACCACGTCTCCTTTACGATCGAACGCGGCGTGTTTGTTGCCATCGTCGGCAAGTCCGGCTCCGGTAAGTCCACCTGTATGAACATTATCGGCTGCCTGGACGTTCCGACGGAGGGCGAATACCATCTCAACGGCAGAGATGTCGGCAGTCTCAACAAGAATCAGCTTGCGGAGATCCGCAATGAAATGCTCGGCTTCATCTTCCAGCAGTACAACCTGCTGCCGAAGCTGAACCTCGTGGAAAATGTCGAGATCCCGCTCCTGTACAAGGGTGTGGGACGAGCAGAGCGCCGCAAGCTCGCGAAAGAGGCGCTGGAGAACGTCGGACTGGGAGACAAATTCCGCAACCGGCCCAATCAGCTCTCCGGCGGTCAGCAGCAGCGCGTTTCCATCGCGCGGGCGCTGGTGGGTAAGCCGCCGGTCATCCTCGCGGACGAACCGACGGGCGCGCTCGACTCCCGCACGGGACGCGAAGTGCTCGGAATGCTCCAGCAGCTGCATGCGAACGGCCACACGGTCGTGCTGATCACGCACGACAACTCCATCGCCGCAACGGCGGAGCGGATCATCCGTCTGAAGGACGGACGCGTGGTTTACGACGGTCCTTCCGATTCGCCGGACGCTTTCGAAAAGCCGGAAGCGATCGACCTCGATGACGCGGCGGAACAGCCCGCCGCTACGGAAGAAAAGGAGGCGGACGCTACATGAATATCTTTGAATCCGTCTCCATGGCACTGCACAACATTGCCACCAACAAGCTCCGCACCCTGCTGACGATGCTCGGCATCATCATCGGCGTTGCGGCGGTCGTGCTGATCGTCGGTCTCGGCAACGGTCTTTCCAGCTATGTCACCGAGAGCTTCACCAAGCTCGGCACCAATACGCTGACCGTCAATGTCCGCGCCAGAGGCGCGACCCGCACGATGGGCGTGGACGATATGTTTGAGATCGTGGAAAAGAACTCGCAGTATCTCGAATACTGCTCGCCGACCGCCAACGTGCGCGGTCAGCTCAAGGTCGGCACGGAGGTGCTGGCTTCCACCAAGCTCAACGGCGTCAGCGAGGACTTCCTCGCCATCAAAAACCTCGAGATCGCGCAGGGACGCGGACTCGAATACAGCGATCTTGCCGTCCGCGACAAGGTCTGCATCATCGGCGCTTACCTCAACCGTACATATTTCAACAACCGCGCGGTCGGACAGCATATCCGCATCGGCAACGAGCTCTGGGAGGTCGTCGGTGTGGTCGAGCAGCAGCAGGATTCGATGGATGAGGGCGGTGCGGACGATTTCGTCTACGTGCCTTACACCACCGCATCGCGCCGGACGGGGCGTGTTTCCAACTACACGATCACCATCCGCAGCGAGGACGTCGCCACGCAGGGCAAGAAAGCGCTGGAGGACTCGCTGTACGACTACTTCGGAAGTGAAAACTTCTACACCGTCACGAGTATGTCCGAAATGCTGGACTCGCTGACCGGTATGATCGACATTATCGTGCTCGTTCTGTCGGGCATCGCGGCGATCTCGCTGGTCGTCGGCGGCATCGGCATTATGAACATCATGCTCGTCTCCGTCACGGAGCGCACCCGCGAGATCGGTATCCGCAAATCGCTCGGTGCGAAGGAACGCTATATTATGGAGCAGTTCGTCATCGAGGCGGCGACGACCTCGGCGCTCGGCGGTGTGATCGGCATATTGGGCGGCTACGGACTTTCTTCCGTCGCCTCCAAGGTCGTCGCATCGCTCATGGAGGAATCGCTCAAGGTCATCCCCACGACCGGCGCTTCGCTTCTGGCATTCGGCATCTCCGTCGGCATCGGTATCCTCTTCGGCTATCTGCCCGCGAAGAAGGCCGCAAGACTCAATCCCATCGACGCGCTGCGTCACGATTAACGTAACCGCAGACCGCGATCGTGCTTCACGAACAGCGGTTACGGAAGGAGAGAATCATTATGATGAAAAAAGGAATTGTTTGGATCCTGAGCCTGTGCCTGATCTTCGGCCTGGCTGTGGGCGCTTCCGCAGTTTCCACCGCCGACGAGCGGCTGGATGTGCTGCGCTCCCTGCAGATCATGGTGGGCGACCCGAGCGGCGATCTTATGCTCGATCAGAACGTCACGCGCGCGCAGTTCTGCAAGATGATGGTCACGGCGTCCCCGCTGAAGGACAGAGTCGCGTCGTCTTCCGGCACGTCGCTGTTCTCGGACGTGAAGAGCGGCTACTGGGCGAGCGGCTACATCAAGCTCGCCGTCGAGCAGGGCTGGTTTGTCGGCTATGTGGACGGATCCTTCAAGCCCGACCGCAATATTACCCTCGAGGAAGGCTGCACCGCGCTTCTGCGCGAGCTGGGCTATGACGTCACGCAGCTTTCCGGCGCGTATCCCAACGCACAGCTCACCAAGGCCGAGGAAGTCGGACTCCGCAAGAATATGACCTGCGTCCGCGGTCAGGTCCTTACCCGCCGCGCCTGCGTGGAAATGTTCTACAACCTGCTCGTTGCGAACAACGCGAACGGCACGGTCTACGCGCAGACGCTCGGCTATCCGCTGAAGGACAAGGAGATCGATTTCCGCGAGACCGTCAAGGCGGACCGCAAGGGTCCCTTCGTTGCGGAGACCGGCGCTCTTGACCTGCCGTTCAGCGGTGGAACGAACCTCACGCTCTATGTTGACGGCGTGCGCGCCGCGCTTTCGGATGTGCGTGCACACGATGTTTACTACTACCATGAAGGTCTGCGGACGGTCTGGATCTACCGCGAGCAGATCAGCGGCACGATGACCGATGTGCTTCCCAGCCGTTCCGATCCCCAGACCATTACGATCCTCGGCAAGAGCTACACGCTCGGCACGGATGACGCGATCCGCGCCGTCAGCACCGAAGGCACGATCCGCCTGGGCGAGTCCGTGACCATCCTGCTGGATATGGACGGCAAGGTCGTCAGCGTGGTGCCGATCGTCGGTGAGACCGTGTACTACGGCATGGTCCTCTCCAGTGCACGCGGCATCCCCGACGCGCTCTCCGACGCAGGCTCGAGCGCGATGATCACCACCAAGGTCATCTGCGTCGACGGCGAGGAGCGCAGCTTCTACCACACGGGTGTGGAGCAGACGGTCGGCGCGCTGGTCTCCGTGATGCAGAGATCCTCCGACACGGAGCTGAAAACCATTGCCGAAAAGGGTATGACCGGCAGCTTCCATCCGACCGTCCCGCAGTTTGGTGTGTATCCGCTTGCCGCGGACGTGCAGATCCTTGACACCGACGAGAGCGGAAACTATGTCAAGGTCTTCTACTCGCAGCTTGCGGGCGCCTTCCTGAACGAGAAGCACGTGCGCTTCTACACCACCAACGCGAAAAACGAGATCGACACCCTGATCCTCAAGGAAGTGACGGGCAACACGATGAGCTTCGCCTACGTTACGGAGTTCACCACGTCCAATCCGACCAAGAATATTTCCGCCAGCTACAGCTACTATCAGGACGGACAGGCGCGCCGCATCAGCGGCGGCGTGATGTACCCGGTGCAGACCGGCGGCGTCGCGATCCGTATGAAGGGAAGTTCTGTTGACCTGATGCGCCAGCTCGCCTCCGGCGAGGTCGCACAGATGACCGACAAGGTCGCTTCCGTCAAGAACAAGCAGCTCAAGGTGGACGAAAATGTGCAGGTGCTGATCCGCGACAAGCAGCAGCTGAAGGTCTTCCAGCCCTCCACCGTTTCCGCCGTGACGAACGGAAAGTACGACCTGACCGCGTGGTTCGATGAATTCGGATGCCCCGCCGGCAACAAGGTCCGCGTCATCGTGGCTGTGGAAAAGGAAGCACAGTAAACGCAGAGAAACGACTTGCGGGCGTGCCGCAAAGGCACGCCCGCAGCGCTTTTCCGGGCGCGGAAATTAACGCTTGCTTTTTTTACGATGGGCTGATATAATAGTGAGCACTGCGGAGGCTTAGCTCAGCTGGTTAGAGCGCCTGCTTCACACGCAGGAGGTCACTGGTTCGAGTCCAGTAGTCTCCACCATACCCGCAAACCCAAGTACGACAAGGGTTTGCGGGTTTTTCTTTTGCCAAAAAACGCCGCCGAAACAGAGGGTTCGGGAGCTCCCTTACCGGGCTGTTTCAGGCTGTAAAAGGCTGCAAAAGGTTGCATTTGGTTGCACGTTGGTTGCACAACGACGAAAAAAGGGTTAAGCCCCTCGGCGAAAACTCCGAACTTTTTTGCGTTTTATGCGCTCGGTGACCAATTTCCACAGGGCGCGGAATGATCCCTAAAAAACGCCTCTCCGTCGTCTGACGAAGTGGCGTCTTGTGCACTTATTCCGTTGTCTTGGGCTTGCGCTGAAGCTTTGCCAGTTCCTC
>JAFVWG010000076.1 GCA_017501805.1 Oscillospiraceae bacterium | reverse complement strand
CTGCGGGAGTGTCCTTCAGCAGATCGGTCGGAACATAGTTGATCTGATCGGGGGTGACGCCGGTCAGCGTGCAGCAGGTGCTCATCGCCGCGATGTAGCGTCCGACGCCCTTGTTCAGGTGGCTGATCTTGTCGCGGTGGATGCCGTTGCCGATGAAGGAAGAACGTGCATTCAGGATCGCCGTGCCTGCCGGGATGACGGCCTTGAAGCGCGGCTCTGCCTTGGTGAGGTTGTCCTTCGCTTCCTTGATGCCTTCGTACATCTTCATGGAGTCGTTGTCGTACTGATCCATTCTCTTCTGATGGGTCTCGGAGTGCTGACCGTCCGTACGGTAGGACCACGGCATATCGTAGATAAAGTACGCATCGGGGCACTGCTCGCGCACGTGCGCCAGAACGACGTCCTGCCACAGGCCGGCTTCGTTCTCCATCGGCTCTTTGGAGGTGCCGCCGCCCATCACGACGATGTGCGTCCAGTCCTCATCTGTGAGCGTGTGGTCGAAGGTGACTTTCGTCTGCGTTTTGAACTTGCCGGTCTCGTTCTTGTAGTACTTGTAGACGCCCTTGTTCTGCATAATGAAATCCGCGTGCTGATGATAGCGGCAGCCGCTGTAGTAGAGAATGCCGATCACGAGGTCCTTTACGCCGACGTCCTTGAGCATCTCGTACAGATACTGGATCGTGCAGTCGTTCGAGTAGCTGTTGCCGATGACATAGAGGCGCATCTTTTCGGGGACGGTCGCATTGTAGGTGCGGCTGTCGCCCTTCGCCTTGTCGGCTTCCGCGCCTGCCTGCACCAGAGCGTTCGCAGCAAGCTGCGCGGCCTTCTGGCGCTCCATCGAGCCGGTCGTCACCTTGTCGCCGAGGTTGTACAGATACATCGTCTCATCGGCGGCGGTCTGCACATTCTTCATCCAGTCCGCGCCGGTGAAGCCGTCGCTTCCCTTGCCGTAGGCAACGAGCAGCATCTTCGCAAACGCCGCGGAGGAGAGCTTTCCGTCGGGATCAAACTTCCCGTCGCCGACGCCGGCGACGATGCCCTTGTCCACACAGTAAGCGACAAACTTCGCCGCCCAGTGCGTCGCGGGCACATCCGAGAAGCCCGTCTCGGTCTTGGTGAGCGCGTTGGCCTTCTCCGCTCCCTCGAGCATCACGCAGATGATCTTCGCCGCCTGCGCGCGGGTGAGGGTCTTCTTCGGTCCGAACGAACCGTCTTCAAAGCCGTTGATGATGCCCTGCTCGGACATCTTGATAACAGCCTGCCGGTATTCTTCGGCAATAAAGCCTTCGTCCTTGAACGCGGCGCCTGCAAGGGGCAGTGCGCTCAGAAGCAGAGTCATCGCAAGAAATATAGCGAGCAGCTTTTTCATTCTCATTGTCCTCCTTTTTTGCATAACATAAGAACATTCTATTCCATTCACGTCAAAAAATCAAGCATAGTGCAAAAGAAAAGGGCGAGCACAGTGTTCTTTTTTGTGTTTTTTATCCAACGCCTCTGTTCCTCTCTTACCTAAAGGGGGGAGCGTTGTCACCGCAGGTGACTGAGAGGGTTCATGTTCAATCCATTCGCACCGCAGAACACAACAATTTGAATTATGCATTTCGTATTCAAAAAAACGACCCGCTCTTCAAAAGAGCGGATCGTTTGCATCATGATGTGTCGCTTTCCTCACGCGCCTGTTACAACGCCCAGAATGAGCTTCTCCCGTTCGGGAGGCGTGTCTCCCCATTCGAGCCCGCCGAGGTAACGCGCCGCCGCGTCCTCAAGCGTCTCCGGGCGGTCGGTGTAAAAGACCGCAAGCGTATCGCCCTCCGCAACAGCATCTCCGGTTTTCTTTTCCAGAACGATGCCCGCCGCGTAGTCGATCGCGTCGTCTTTTTTTGCGCGTCCCGCGCCGAGGATCGCGGAGGCTTCGCCGATCGCCTGCGCGTTCATCGCGTGCAGGTATCCGCTTCGCGGCGCGCGCAGCTCCCGGCAGACCTTTGCCTGCGGCAGACGGTCGTAATCCGCAAGTGCCTTGGCGTCACCGCCCTGTGCGGCAACCCACTGCTGCATCAGCCGGAACGCCTCGCCGGAGGCGACCGTCTCTTTGACCAGCCGTTCCGCGTCGGGAACGGAAATTCCCCGCGTCAGAGACACGAGGTGCGCCGCCAGCGCCGTGCAGACCTCCGTCAGATCCGCACAGCCGCGTCCCTGCAGGATCTCTGCGGCTTCCCGCACCTCCAGGGCGTTGCCGACATGCGTTCCGAGCGGCATATCCATATTCGTGAGCAGCGCCGTGACCTTTCTGCCGCAGCGCCGTCCGATCTCCACCATTTTCTCCGCGAGCTGTCTGCCCTCCGCCTCCGTTTTGAGGAAAGCGCCCGAGCCGACCTTCACATCAAGAACGATGGATTTCGCGCCCGCCGCGAGCTTTTTCGACATAATGGAAGATGCGATCAGCGGCAGAGAGTCCACCGTGTCGGTCACATCGCGCAGCGCATAGAGCTTCTTGTCCGCGGGCGTCAGATCGCCCGACTGCCCCACCACGGCGATGCCGATGCGCTCGACCTGTGCAAGGAACTGCTCCGGCGCGAGCGTCGTCCGAAAGCCGGGGATCGCTTCGAGCTTATCCACCGTGCCGCCGGTGTGTCCGAGACCGCGCCCGGACATTTTTGCCATCTTGCAGCCGAGCGCCGCCGCGATGGGCGCGACGATAAGCGTTGTCTTATCACCTACGCCGCCGGTGGAGTGCTTGTCTGCGG
>JAFVWG010000075.1 GCA_017501805.1 Oscillospiraceae bacterium | reverse complement strand
GTGGACTGATCCAGATAGCCGGATTTTTCCAAATGGTGCAGCCAATATTCCGTCTCGGCGGTTTCCTTTAAGGCAATGTGGAGTTTTGCGATGAAGTCTGCCTTGCTGTTTCCGTATTGCGCTTCGTTGATATTGGCGCCGATCGATGTTCCGCTCCGCAAAATTTGTTTGGAAAGGACAGTTTCATGCTTTGATTCGGAGAGAAGTCGATAGAGCTTCACGATTTTTGCGCCGAAGGCGATGGATTTTTCGATCAGGATGTTATCTTTCATATCATCACCGTTTTGATTATAACGCAGAAGATTTCATTTGACAAATTCTGCGTAAAAATTATTCTTTTTTAAGTCTTCAGCTTTCAATATTCATTTAGAAAATCCTGTCGCTCTAATGAATATTTAAGACTTAAAACTGAAAAATGAAGAATACAAAGCAAAAATCCTGCCGTTTACACGACAGGATTTTCGCTTTGGTGGACCTGAAGGGATTCGAACCCACGACCTCTCGGATGCGAACCGAACGCTCTCCCAACTGAGCTACAGGCCCATATAACAGCACTCGCATTTGTGCTGCGAGTGCTATTATAACGCATTTATTCCGTAAAATCAACAGGTAAATTTGAAATTACTTTTTCGCAGCGTTCGCACAGTCCCTCGGCGTGTGCGGAGGCGGTGTGCATCCAGCAGCGCGGGCACTTCACGCCGCCGGCTTCGCTGACGCCGATGGAAAGTCCCGGGAAGTTCGTGCCGCTGGCGTTGACCGCCGCGTCTTCCGCGGGGGCGTCGGCAAGCTTGACCTCGGAGACGATGAACAGCTCCGGCAGGCTCATTCCGCCGACGGTCTCCAGCGCTTTCTTCGCGGCGTCGTCCGTCGCGCAGAGCGTCACGGAAGCTTCCAAAGCCTTGCCGATGCGCTTTTCCGCACGTGCCAGCTCCAGCGCGCCGAGCACGTCGCTGCGAAGCGCGATGGCGGTGCTCCACTTCTGCATCGCGGCGTCGTCGAGCGCGTAGTTCGCATAGGGCTTTTCCATTTGGTTGAGCAGGACGTTTTTGGGATCGTCCTCCGCGCGGTGCGGCATCGCCAGCCAGATCTCGTCGCAGGTGAAGGCGAGGATCGGCGCGAAGAGCTTGGTCATCGCGTTCAGGATCAGCCAAAGACCCGTCTGTGCGCTGCGGCGGCTGAGACCGTCCTTTTCGTCACAGTAGAGGCGATCCTTCAGAATGTCGAAGTAGAAGGTGGAGAGCACGGTCACGCAGAACTCGTTGACCGCGTGGGAGACGACCTGGAATTCGTAGTCGTCATACGCCTTCGCCGTCTTTTCGATGAGGGCGTTCAGCTTCGTGATCGCCCAGCGATCCAGCTCCGTCATTTCCTCGGGCGCGACGAGCGCGTTCGGATCGAAGTCTGCGAGGTTGTCGAGGCAGAACTTCGCGGTGTTGCGGAACTTCAGATAGCTTTGGCTGAGCTGCTTGAAAATATCCTTGGAGCAGCGCACGTCCGCGTGGTAGTCCGCGGAGCCCGCCCACAGGCGGAGCATATCGGCGCCGAATTCCTTGATGATCTCGTTCGGATCCATACCGTTGCCGAGGCTCTTGTGCATCGCCTTGCCCTCGCCGTCGACCGTCCAGCCGTGGGTCAGGCATTCCTTGAAGGGCGAACCCTTGCCCAGCGCGCCGACCGAGGTCAGCAGCGAGGACTGGAACCAGCCGCGGTACTGGTCAGCGCCCTCGATGTACATCGTGGCGGGCCAGATGTTCTGATTGAGCTGCTGCGCGGCGTAGTGCGAGCTGCCGGAGTCGAACCAGCCGTCAAGCGTATCGGTTTCCTTTTCGAAGCTCTTGCCGCCGCAATGCGGGCAGGCGAAGTCCTTCGGGAGCAGATCCTTCGTCTCCAGCTCGAACCAGGCGTTCGAGCCCTTCTCCGCGAAGAGCGCGGAGATCGCGGCGATGGTCTCCTCGGTGCAGACGGGCTTGTGGCAGTCCGTGCAGTAGAACACGGGGATCGGCAGACCCCAGCGGCGCTGACGGGAGATGCACCAGTCGTTGCGCTCGCGGATCATCGAGATCATACGGTCCTTGCCCCAGACGGGGAGCCAGCGCACATCGTCACAGCCCTTGACAGCCTCTTCCTTGAAGGCTTCGACGGAGCAGAACCACTGCGGCGTGGCACGGAAGATGATCGGGTTCTTGCAGCGCCAGCAGTGCGGGTAGCTGTGGATGATCTCCTCGGCGGCGAAGAGCGCGCCGGAGGCTTTCATATCTTCCAGAATGACGGGGTTGGATTCCTCGGTCTTCATACCGGCGTATTTGCCGGCGTATTCCGTATGGCAGCCGCGGTCGTCCACGGGGACGACCATTTCCATACCGTAGCGCATACAGGTCTGGTAGTCGTCCGCGCCGAAGCCGGGGGCGGTGTGGACACAGCCCGTGCCGGACTCCATCGTGACGTAGTCCGCCAGCACAAGACGCGAGGTCTTGTCGAGGAACGGATGCTGTGCGAGCATATTTTCGAAGAATGCGCCATCAAAGCGCTCCACGATCTCGTAGGAGTCGAAGCCGCCCTGCTTCATGACCTTTTCGGTCAGGGCTTCCGCCATGATATACACTTCGCCGTTCGGAGCCTTGACGAGCGCGTAGCTCTCACGCGGGTTGAGCGCGATGGCGAGGTTGCCGGGAAGCGTCCAGATCGTCGTCGTCCAGATCACGAAGAAGAGCTTCTTGGGATCGTATGCGCCGAGCTTGCCGAGGTCGTCGTTCATCGGGAACTTGACATAGACCGTGGTGCAGGGATCGTCGCGGTATTCGATCTCCGCCTCTGCCAGCGCGGTCTCGTCCTTCGGGCACCAGTAGACGGGCTTGAGGCTCTTATAGATATAGCCCTTCTGATACATCGCGCCGAAGACCTTGACTTCCTCCGCCTCGAAGGACTTGTCCATGGTCTTGTAGGGGTGCTCCCAGTCGGCGACCACGCCCATACGCTTGAAGCCGTCCATCTGGCGCTCGATGTACTTCTGCGCGAACGCCTCGCAGGCGGAGCGGAACTCCGGCACGGGCATCGCCTTGTGGTTGAGCTTGTTCTGCTTGATGATGGCGGACTCGATGGGCATACCGTGGTTGTCCCAGCCGGGGATGTAGGGCGTATAGTAGCCGCGCATCGCGTAGGAACGGACGATGAAGTCCTTCAGCGCCTTGTTCAGCGCGTGACCCATATGGATGTCGCCGTTGGAGAAGGGAGGCCCGTCGTGCAGACAGAACAGGGGCTTGCCCTCGTTTTTCTTCAGCAGTGCGTTGTACAGATCCAGCTCGTTCCAGTGCGCGAGCATATCCGGCTCACGCTGGGGAAGTCCTGCGCGCATCGGGAAGCCGCTCTTCGGCATATTCAGTGTGTTCTTGTACTCCATAGTTTCCTCCCAAATAAAAAATGCCCTGCCTCCCAAAAGAGACAAAGGCAAAACCTCTGCGGTACCACTCTTGTTGTCGGTTTCCCGACCGCTCGGACAGTATAACGCCTGTCAGACGGACGCGCTTCGCCGCTTCGGATGGGCGCGTCGGCTCTGAGGTGATCTTCCGCGCCGCCCGCCGCCGATTTGCACCGACCATCGGCTCTCTGTAGGCTAAAACGCCGCGTACTTGTCCTCTTCTTCGCCATTTCCGCTATTCTTGGGTATTTTAACCCGAAAGCGGGAAAAAGTCAACCTCTTTGGCGATGGGGGCGGAGGGAATGCGGAAGACTGAAGACTGAAAAATGAATATTGAAGAATTGCGTTGTTCCGGAGGCACGGATTCCACCTCATCCGTCTCGCTGCGCGAGACACCTTCCCCTCAAGGGGAAGGCTTTGTGCCGCCTTTGGCGGAGTGAAGAGTGAATGGTGAATAGTGAATAGTGAAGAGTTGTGGTGTGCCGGAGGCACGGATTGAGATGCTGCCTGCGGCAGGCGGGCGATTTGACAATCGCC
>JAFVWG010000074.1 GCA_017501805.1 Oscillospiraceae bacterium | reverse complement strand
TGCGCGGGGTCTCGTCGGGCTTCAGCTCTTCCTTGGGCTGGACGAGCTCTACACCGTAGCCGCCGACATGATAACGGCGCAGGATCGTGACGTCCTTCGCGTTGACGGCGCTGTCGCCGTTGACGTCGGAGACCGCTTCCTGGATCTCCACGCCATAACCACCCGCAAGATAGCGGCGCAGGATCGTGATGTCCTTCGTAGTGGTCTCAAAGTCGTTGTTTACGTCACCGGCAAGTTTGCTGTCCGCAGCAAATGCAGCGGGCGTAAGGCTGAGCACCAGTACAAATACCAAAAAGATCGACAGGAACTTTTTCATGGGGTTCTCCTCCTATGTTTCATCTTGATCACTTGCCTTCCCGCCGCCCTTCAGTGGAAACATCGCACGGGAAAGATACATGTACAAATCAAGTATATACGCTCTCTCCGAAATTTGCAAGTGTTATTCTCACATTTCAAAGAAGAAAGGCGCGCATTTTTCCGAATCAGAACGTCGCGACGTCGGGAACGGCAGGCTCTGCCGGGACGACGGCGCTTGCCGTCAGGATCGGACCGACGCCCTGATAGAGGCTGTGGTGCTTGACCTCGACCGTCGCCGTCACCGTGCACCAGCTCCGCGTTTCCTGCTGCTCCGCCTGTTCCCACGCGCACGGAAGCGCGAGGAATGTGATGTCATCCGCACAGCAGGTCATCACAAAACGTCCCGCCGCGAACATCGAATCCCTGTGCTTTCTGAGCCGCGCGGCCTGCGCCTTGAAGCGGACGGTCTTACCATCGTACTTCTGCGGCTCTTCGGAAATGTCGCGGTAGAACAGCGCGTAGTCCTCGTCCTTGATCTCGATCACATCCGCGTGGATATCGAACGGCAGCGGATCCTCGATCTCGTCAAATTTTGTTGTGCCGTCCGCGTATTCATAGATGATGTCGACCCGACGGTTGAGCGCACGCGCCAGCTTATGCAGCGGCATAATGTCCGCATCGGGCTTGACGCGGTTGAAGACGACCATTTCGCAGCCCTGCAGCTTGTCCACGACCAGCGACCGCATATTCGCATTGTAGGTCAGAATGGTGTTCGCATCCGCGAAAGAGACCTCCTGCGCGATCTGCCAGTTTGCGGGGATTTTCTCATAGAAGTCCGCAACGGTCCGCATGCCGTTGAGTTCGGCGACAACGCGCTGGGCGCGGCAGTTTTTCAGCATTTTTTCAAGCTGCCATGTTGTCAGCTCGTCCAAATCGTCGACCGTTTCGTAAAACACGTTCTTGCCCGGATAGCGGGAGAGGTCGTATTCCTCCTCGCCCTCCTCCATCACGAGCAGCAGCGTCCGCGTGCCGTCGTTGAAGCGCGGGTCCTCCAGCGTCTCCTGTATGAACTTCGTCTTACCGGACTCCAGAAAGCCGGTAAATACATAGACAGGGATATTCATAGCTTACACTCCGAACAGTTCGGAAATTTTCTTTTCATCGATCTTCGCGCCGATGACGCACAGCCGACCGGTCACTCCCGCGGCGCCGCGCCGCAGATCGACCTCGCCCGGGACATAGTCAAAATGGATCCAGCTTCCGTCCGCCGCAGGGACGATGCCCTTCGCGCGAAGGATCATCCCGCAGCTGTCTCCCTCGGTGAAGACCGTCAGCACGGAGCGGATCTCTTCTTCCGTAAATTTCTTCGGGCTTTCAACGCCCCAGCTGGTGAACATCTCGTCCGCGTCGTGACCGTGATGATGGCAGCCGCAGCTGCACTGCTCGTGGTCATGGTCGTGGTCATGATGATGGTGCTCATGATGATGCTCGTGTTCGTGGTCACAGCAGTGCTCGTGATCGTGGTGATGCTCGTGCTCGTGGTCACAGCAGTGCTCGTGATCGTGGTGATGCTCGTGCTCGTGGTCACAGCAGTGATCGTGCTCGTGATGATGGTGATGGTGTTTATGCTCTTCTTCGTGTCTGCGTGCAAGCTCCTCGAGTTCCTGCTCCAGCGTGTTCTTCTGCTGCATCGTTTCAAGGATCTGCGCACCCGTCAGCTGATCCCAGGGCGTCGTGATGATCGCGGCGTGTGTATTCTGCGTGCGAAGCAGCTCCACGCATTTTTGCAGCTTCGCCTCGTCCATACCATCGGTACGGCTGAGGACGATGGTATTTGCCGCAGCGATCTGATCGTTGTAGAACTCACCGAAGTTCTTCATATACATTTTGCACTTGGAAGCATCCGCAACGGTCGTGAAGCAGTTCAGCTCCACCTCGTGCTCGACCGCGCCGCGCACGGCGGCGATGACGTCCGAAAGCTTGCCGACGCCGGAGGGCTCGATCAGGATGCGGTCCGGTCGGTACTCCGCAAGCACCTTTTTGAGTGCCTTGTCGAAATCTCCGACGAGAGAGCAGCAGATGCAGCCGGAGTTCATCTCGCTGATCTGAATGCCGGCCTCCGCGAGGAAGCCGCCGTCGATGCCGATCTCACCGAACTCGTTTTCGATGAGGACAAGCTTCTCGCCGCTGTAGGCTTCGCTGATCATTTTCTTGATGAGCGTCGCCTTGCCCGCGCCCAAAAAGCCGGAATAAATATCAATTTTGGTCATAAGAACACCCTCTGTAGTACTAAAATTTCATTGATCTCGGCAAAACCGTTATCGCCGGTTTTCTATACACTTTAGATTTTGAAATCTCCTGTTGTTTATTCGGAAAATATTATAGCACACCCGTG
>JAFVWG010000007.1 GCA_017501805.1 Oscillospiraceae bacterium | reverse complement strand
TCGTGTGTGACGATGATGACCGTCGTTCCGAGGGCGTTGATGCGTTCAAGCAGCATCATGATCTCGAGAGATCGCTTGGGGTCGAGGTTTCCGGTCGGCTCGTCCGCGATGAGCGTGCTGGGATTGTTGACGAGCGCACGCGCGATGGCGACACGCTGCTGCTCACCGCCGGAGAGCTCGCTCGGCAGTCTGTGACCCTTGTTTTCCAATCCGACGAGCTCCAGAACATACGGTACGCGGCTGCGGATCTCCTCCTCCGAGGCGTTGATGACGCGCATCGCAAACGCGACGTTCTCGAAAACCGTCTTCGTGTCGATCAGCCGGAAGTCCTGGAACACAACGCCCAGCGTACGCCGCATCAGCGGTATGTCCCGCTGACGGATCGATTCCAGATGATAACCGTTTACAAAAATGTTGCCGGCAGTCGGCTTCAGCTCTGCCGTGAGCAGTTTAATAATCGTTGTTTTGCCGGAACCTGAATTTCCCACAAGGAAGACAAATTCACGGTCCTCGATCTTCATATTCACGCCGTCGAGTGCGCGTGTGCCGGATTCATAGACTTTTACAACGTCTTTCAGTTCAATCATAGGTATACTCCGTTACATCAATCTGTTGTCCCGCGATGACAGGTACTTTTTCACCATCAGCGCCACCTTGAACACGATCGCGTGGTCAAACTGGCGAAGGTCGAGGCCGGTCATTTTTTTGATTTTTTCCAAACGATAGACCAGTGTGTTTCTATGTACGAAAAGCTTGCGGGAGGTTTCCGACACATTGAGGTTGTTCTCGAAGAACTTGTCGATCGTAAAGAGTGTCTCGTGATTGAGCGAATCGATCGATCCCTTTCGGAACACCTCGGACAGGAATATCTCACACAGCGTTGTCGGAAGCTGGTAGATCAGCCGTCCGATGCCGAGCTTATCGTAGGACATAATGGTCTTGTCCGTGTCGAACACCTTGCCGACTTCGATCGCCACCTGCGCCTCCTTGAAGGAATCCGCAAGCTCGCGCAGATGATCGGCGACAGTTCCGATGCCGATGACGGTCTTCTGATCCAGCTCGTTACGCAGACGGTCACGAACAGACTCGGCAAGCTGCAGGATCTCCTGCTCCGCATCGGCTGAGACCTGCTTGACAACGGCGATATCCGTCTCGTTGATGCTCAGCACATAATCCTGCTCCCTATCCGCAAGCATCGACTGGACCATTTCCATCGCTGCCACATCGGGCTTTCCGCACTGACGGACGAGCAGGACCGCGCGCCGAAGGTCAGCGGCGAAATGCAGCTCCTTTGCGCGGATGTATACATCGCCGGGAAGAATGTTGTCCGTGATGACGTTTTTGACAAACGCCGCACGGTCAAATTTTTCGTCATTGGATGCTTTTGCATTGTTCAGCGCCACGCAAAGCATCATACAAATGCAGCGCGCCGTGTCATCCTCGCCCTCTGCAAAGACTGCATAATCACCAAAGCCGCTGAGCTGTTTGAGCAGCTTGAATGTCTTGTTCTCGGACACGACCACGGAATCCGGAGCTGCGGAAAGGCGATGCATCGCATCGGGCAGGCTTTCGCCGATGTACGCAGGACTGCTGCAGCCGATCACGCTGCCATCCGCATCGATCACGCCGAGCATACGGTCTGTGGCGTCGGTAAACTGCACGAGCACGCTCTGAAAAGTTCGGTTGGACATATGCTGTCCTCCTTCCTGCATTGTGCATTTTGTCGAATGATGCAAATGTATTGTAGCCTATCTTTAGGTATTTTGCAAGCTGTATTTGACAAATACTTCAAATTTTGCTTGTGTTTTTGTGCGTTTTTCCCGAAACATTCTTCAGATCAGGTCGTGAAAGAGAGTCCATCCTCGATCTCGTCGGGGCGCAGCAGCTTTGTCTGCCCGATGGGGAGGTCACCGAGCTCCGCTTTGCCGACGGCCGTTCTGCGGAGGTAGGTCACCTTCAGATGGCGGGATGCCATCATGCGACGCACCTGGTGATATTTCCCCTCGCAGACGCGGATCTCCGCTTTCCCCTCCGAGAGGATCCGAAGCTCAGCGGAAAGGCATTGTGTTCCGTCCTTCAGCGTCAGTCCCTCGCTGAACGCCTGCACATCTTCTTCTGTCGCAACACCGGTATGCTCGGCGTAATAGGTCTTCCAGATCTTCCGCTTCGGAGCAAGGATTCTGTGCGCCAGATCGCCGTCGTTTGTGAAGAGCAGCAAGCCCTCTGTCTCCGCATCGAGTCTGCCGATGGGCTTGAGACCTGCGTTGGAATACTCCGCAGGAAGCAGCTCCATCACAGTTTTCCAAACGGCGTCCTCCACGGCGGTGAGATATCCCGCGGGCTTATGCAGCATCAGCAGCACGGGACCTGTGGGCTTCACTTCCCTGCCGTCCGCCAGTATGACAGCGTCGGAGTCGATCTTGCGCTCCGGCTCACGGATCACGACGCCGTCGACCGTCACACGGCCTTCGCGGATCATTTGTTTGCAGTCGCGGCGCGAGGCGGCGCCCGCCTCGGACAGATATTTATCCAATCGCATCAGCATAGCTATTCCCCCGTACATAAATGACCGTCCCGCAGAATAAGCTGTTTCCGTGAACAAGCAATCTGGAGGGATCGGTTATGATGGTTCTCACAGCAAAGTTAAAAAAGAAGAATGTACTCGCGTTTATTCTGGTGATCGCTGCGGCAGCCGCGATCCTGCTCCTGACGGGACGCAGTAAAACAGACGGCGCCGAAGCGGATCTGCGCAGAGCGGAAACGAACGATGATCGTGTCGCCTTTCTGCAGAGCTTCGGATGGGAGGTCGACCCGAATCCGGAGCAGGCTCAGGAGGTTCGGATCCCGAGCGAGACGAACGAGGTCTTCGAACGCTACAACGAACTGCAGAGATCGCAGGACTTTGATCTCACGCCCTACGGCGGTCAGTGCGTGAAGCAGTACCGCTATCGCATCACGAATTATCCGGATGCGGAAGCGAGCGTATACGCAACGCTGCTCGTCCGTGACGGCAAGGTGATCGGCGGAGATGTCTCGTCCTCGGCACAGGGCGGTCGTGTCCACGGTTTTGCAATGCCGGGCAACCTCGCGAAGCAGTAGCACGATGCCCCTATTATAGCACGAAAAACGCTGTTGCAAAAGGTCGTTTTATGACGTATAATGATGACATAGAAATATAGAGCTTCGGGGCAGGGTGCAATTCCCTACCGGCGGTATAGTCCGCGAGCCGTAAGGCACGATCCGGTGTGATTCCGGAACCGACAGTAAAGTCTGGATGTGAGAAGCAGCTGCTTTCGCGCCGCGCCCTGTTTCGGGGCGCATTTTTTTGTAAAAAAAGAGGGGTACTATGCACACACGAACAAAGAATATCACGATGCTGGCGCTGTTTTCCGCCGTTTCCTATGCGGTGATGTATCTCAGCAAGATGATCCCGATCAATGTCCTGGGCTTTCTGACCTTTGATCTGAAGGATGTTGTGATCGGACTCGCGGGATTTATCTACGGTCCGCTTTATATCGCCGCCGTCAGTGTCATCGTGTCTCTGATCGAGATGCTCACGATCAGCTCGACAGGACCGTGGGGCTTTCTCATGAATGTGCTGAGCACCTGCTTCTTCCTCTGCCCCGCCGCGTTGTTCTATCGGCGCCGCCGCAGCGTTTCCGGCGCGGTGCTCGGTCTGATCCTCGGTGCGATCCTGATGACGGCGGCAATGCTCCTTTGGAACTATCTCGTCACACCGATCTATATGGGAATGCCGCGCCAGGCAGTCGCCGAGCTGTTACTTCCGGTGTTTCTGCCCTTCAATCTCATCAAGGGCGGCATCAATGCAGCAATGCTGCTTCTGCTCTATAAGCCGATCGTTACGGCGCTTCGCTCCGCACATCTCATCAGCGCGTCTCCCGAGGGAAGCCGCGCAGTCTCCGGCGGTCAAAGGCTCGGTCTGATCCTTCTGTCCGCCCTGGCGCTTGTCGGATTTGTTCTGCTGGCGCTGGTGCTTGCGGGCATACTCTGAGAAGAACGAAAAAAGAAAACCGCCACACAGGCGGTTTTCTTTTTATACATATCTCAGTTCTGCTCCCAGTTATGCCAGACGTTCTGCACGTCGTCGTCATCTTCGAGCGCATCGAGGAGCTTTTCCATATTCTTGATATCGTCCTCGTTTTCGAGCTTCTGATAGTTCTGCGGGACCATTTCCACCTGTGCGGAGAGGAAGGTGTACTTCTTCTCTTCCAGAGCCTTGGAGACCGTCAGGAAGTCGTCCGGGTCGGTGTAGACCGTGAAGCAGGCTTCTTCGGTCTCGAAGTCGGCAGCGCCCGCGTCAAGAGCGTCCATCATAACGGTCTCTTCCTCGTAGTCGCCGTCCTCGTTGTCGATGACGATGACGCCCTTGCGGTCAAACGACCAGGACACGCAGCCGGAAGCGCCGAGACCCTTGCCGTACTTGTCCATATAGTGGCGCATATTCGATGCGGTACGGTTACGGCTGTCGGTCATCGTCTCGACGATGACGGCAACACCGCTGGGGCCGTAGCCTTCGTAGGTGTTGGATTCGTAGTTTTCGCCGTTGCCGCCGCCCGCCGCTTTTTCCAGAACGCGCTTGATGTTGTCGTTCGGCATATTGGCTGCACGCGCCTTGGTGATGACAGCCGCCAGACGGGAGTTGTTAGCAGGGTCCGCGCTGCCGCCTTCCTTGACGGCAACGATCATTTCTTTTGAGATCTTGGTGAAGGTGCTGGCGCGCTTTGCGTCTTGCGCACCCTTCGTTTTCTGAATGTTATGCCACTTGGAATGACCGGACATTGTGATTCCTCCTCGAAATGCAGAAAAAATTCAAGTGAATACTAGCACAAATCCTCGGATTTGGCAAGAGTATAGCAGGATCAGGCGAAACAAATCGGATCGGCGTGCGTCTCCGACAACAGAGTTTCGATATTCGGGAATGACGCTCTGAGATAGTCGCAGAGAACGGCACAGATGGGATTCTCCGTCTGGAAATGCCCCGCATCGATGAGATTCAGACCCATCTGCGCGGCATCGAGAAACATATGATATTTAATGTCGGCTGTGACGAAGGTATCATAGCCGTGCGCGAGCACCGTGGGGATTTCGTCTCCGCAGGCGCCGCCGCCGACCGCAACACGATGTACGGGCTTTCCGCCGTCGGCATAGCGCAGACCCGTGCAGCCGAGCGCGCGCTTCACAAATTCCGCGAATTCCGGAAGCGTTGTCTGATCGACCGTACCGCCGTAGACGTAGCCGTAGGGTCTTCCCTGCTCGTCCGTTCCGCGCGGCGCGACAAGCGCGGCATCCTGCAACCGAAGCAGCTGTGCAAGCTTGTCTCCCACTCCGCCGCAGACGCAGTCCAGATTGGTGTGAAGATTGACGCAGGCGATCGCATTGCGTGCGGCAAATAACAGTTCTTTTCCGGTCACAGAGCTGTTGTTCACGGCTCGCACCGAGCCGAAGAGCATCGGATGGTGCGTTACGAGCAGATCGCAGCCGCGCTCCTTCGCCTCCTGCAGGACGCCCATCGTCGCATCGAGCGCAACGAGGATCTTTGTGACAGGCTGATCGTCGCTGCCGCAGAGGAGGCCGACGTTGTCCCAGTCCTCTCTGAGGTTCGCCGGCGCAAGCTCATATAGTTTCTGAAGAACATCACGAACATTCGGCATGGCGTTCGTATACCTCCTTCACACCGTTCAGCGCGGTTTCAAAAAAGCGGAGCTTTTCCGGCGGCTGATCGGCAAGTTTCATATTCTCCGTGACCCGTTCAAGACGGCGCACCGTGTCTGTCAGATATGCACACAGGTCGGGACTGCCGCTTTCGAGCAGACTTTGCGAGACAAAGGCTTCCAAAGGCGAAAGCAGGACGGGTTTTCCCGTGTACTGCAGACGCATTGCGCTGTAGACGTGCCCAGCCTCCGCAACGGGCGTTTCACGCTCGATGGCAAAGCCCTTTTTCGCCAGCCATTGTCTCAATTCATATTGTGAGGACTGCGGCTGTAAAATCAGCGTATGGCGTCCCTCCAGCGCCCAGGGCGAAGCCTCGAGCACCATACGGATCAGATCGCCGCCCATTCCGGCGCAGACGATCGTATCGACGCTGTTCGGTGCGATCCCCGAAAGTCCGTCCGCACAGACGAAGGAAATATCCGTCAGCGCATATTTCCGCGCGTTTGCCACTGCTGAGGCAAGCGGCTTCTCGCGCAGGTCGGATGCTATGACGCACAAAGCCTTCTTTTCAAGAAGCAGATGGATCCCGAGGTAGCCGTGGTCGCAGCCGATATCCGCCACACGGGCGTTTTGCGGGACAAGTTCGGCGCAGGCAAGAAGCCGTTTAGAGATCGGAATCATAAAAAACCTCATAAAAAAGAGGGCTGAGCCCTCTTTTTTGTCTTACGCCTGAGCGTTCAGGAAGGTGTTGAGCTCTTCCAGGAAGATGTCGGCGTCAACGCCGTGCACCATGCAGGCCTGCTCGAGCGTTTCGCCGCGGGATGCGGGGCAGCCGAGGCAGTGCATACCGATGTTCAGGAACAGCGGAGCGGTCTGCGGCGCATTGTCGAGAATATCGCCGATGATGGTGTCTTTTGTGATCTGAAAAGCCATAGTAAATTCCTCCTTTTGATACTGAATATATTATAACGCACTTGCAAAAAAATTCAACCGTGTCGTAAAAATAGCACAAAAACAGTTCCGGCCTTATGTCTCGCCGACTGCCGGTAGATATTCATCAGTTCTGCGGCGCAGGATGGATAGCAGCGCCCTCTCAGTCAGCTGCGCTGACAGCTCTCCCGAAGGGAGAGCCAAGAGTGCGGGAAGGGTTCTTGCCTCTCAGTATGGGAGAGGTGTCCGAGCATCGCGAGGACGCAGAGGGCGAACCGCCGCTCAGAGCTGTTTTCCGCGGTCAGAAATTGCGCGTTTCTTCCTTTAAGTCTCCGTCAACCGCTGGTACATCTTCATCAATTCCGCGACGCAGGAGGATTCTGTAGTAGTACTGATGTCGAAGCCGTAGGCCTGCATAACAGCCTTGTCATTCTGCTGGTGCGCTTTGAGTAGTTCGGGATAGAGGTACATCTTATCACCGTACAGGTCTGCGTAGCTGGCCTCGGGGTACAGGGCGCGGGCATCAAGGATGGCTTGCGCTGTTTGCTCGATCTTAGCCTTTTGTGCGTCGGTAGGTGTCGGCCATGGGAAGTTATTGTAAACAACGTCCTTGGAGTATCGGTAATCGCTCTTGAGGCGTCCACAAACAGCACGCATCCACGCCATATGGACATTGGAAGTCAGCACGCCCAAATGATACAGAGAAGCATCGGGAATCACTTTGACAAGATTGCTGCACAAAATATCCGGGGGCATAAAACCCATAGGAACATAGCGACGGCGTTCAGAAGATACCTCTGGAATAACAATATACGTCCCTTTCGGCATATTCTCGACATGAAAGCGAGTGGGCTTGTCTGCGAGTTTTACAGTTCCGGCGCTGCTGCTGGAAAGGCGGAACTGTCGTACCGCCTCCACGCGCTTTAGGCACTCCGGCATTTTCAGCAGTTCATTCGGCGGGCAATTACCAAGCCAAAGACAGTAGCGGGGATTACGATTGATAAACTCCTGTGAACCATACCACGGCATAAACCATTTTTCTGCCGCCGGCTCAATCTTTAAAAATTCGTCTCGCTCTTCCTCTGTAAACAAATAGTTTCCGCCGTCAATCGGCTTATTTCCGATTCCGATTTTCGGGATATCGCAAATCGGATTACTACGACTTTCTACAAACACATTATCTGCGTCAAGCAGATAAGCGTTGATGTTCTGAACGACCTGAGGTCTGTTGTCGGTGAACAGCAGCTTTGGAGCGGGATTGGGTGCAACGCTAAAGCCGACAATGACACAATGAACATGGGCTTTCACCTTAGCCTCGCTATCCCAAATAAATGTGCGGTGAGCGTAGTCGATATGTACGCCCGCTTCAAACAGCGGTTTCCAAAGATTCGCCACCGCTTCGCCCTGTGTCACGGAGTTCGTAGAAACCAGCGCAGAGCGGATTTTTGTGCCATTCATCAAATCTGCCGCGTGCTTGTACCAGCAAGCCACATAATCGAGATTTCCAGCATTTTTCCAGCCGTCAAATACAATGTTGAGGTCTGCTTTCTGCTCTGCGCTCATAATGCGAGCGCCGACGAAGGGCGGGTTGCCCATGATGTAGTCAAGCTCATGCTTGGGTACGACGCTCTCCCAATCCATCCGCAGGGCGTTACCCTCCACGATGTTGGCATAGGATTTCAGCGGGAGAAAGTCGAGACTCATATGGACAACGTCCTCGGTTTCTTTCATCATCTGGCTTTCCGCGATCCAGAGAGCAGTCTTGGCAACGGTCACTGCAAAGTCGTTGATCTCGATACCATAGAACTGACCGATAGAGACTCGGATCGGATTGCTCATATCCATAACGATCTGTCCGCGCTGCAGAAGAGACAAAACTTCGTTTTCCAATCGGCGCAAGGAGATATATGTTTCGGTTAAGAAGTTGCCCGAGCCACAGGCCGGGTCGAGGAATGTAAGCCCTGCCAGCTTGCTCTGAAATTCTCGGAGTTTGTTGTCTCTGGTGCGGTCAACTGCGATCTCCCGGATCGCCGCAAATTCATCCCGCAAAGCATCCAAAAACAGTGGGTCAATGACTTTGTGAATGTTCTCGATGCTGGTATAGTGCATACCGCCGCTGCGGCGGGTTTCGGGGTTTAGGGTGCTTTCAAAGACAGCACCGAAAATGGTGGGGCTAATTTCCGACCAATCGAACGCACCGCTTGCCCGGTTGAGGATCAGATCCACGATGGTGTCATCCAACCGGGGAACGACGATGCTTTCATCAGCAAACAGGCCGCCGTTGACATAGGGAAACGCGGCGAGGTCATCGTCCATATAGGGGTCGCGGTCTTCCGGTTTGGTGTCCAGCACCTTAAAGAGGTCGATCAGAGCACGACGGGCATCCTTGCCCTGATGGTGTTCCAGATAATTATGGAACATACCGTGTGAACCGAAAATCCCCGCATCCTCTGCGTAGAGGCAGAATACAAGCCGGACACACAGGGCGTTGAGACTTTTCAGCGTTTCCGGGTCGTCGGGGTTTTTGTACTGCTTCAATAGCGCGTCATACACAACTCCAACCAGTTCGCCCGCCTTCAAAGAGACCTCCATCTCTTTTTTGACGTTTTCGTCACCGGTATCGACGAGGAACTGCAAGCGACTGTATTCTTTTTCAAGATCAGCAAGGGCGACAATTTCCGGCGCGTCGTTGGGACGGTTCATATCATGGATATGAAACTCCCGGAAGTTGCTCACGACAATCCAGCGAGGGTTCTGCTCGTGCGGCAGATAACCCGCATAACGTCGCGCCTGCTGGAACGGAGACAGCAGAGAACCGTCGGACTGCTTGTAGCCTTTCCGCAGGTCAATGTCCAGTCCTTTCTGTTCGATAAGGACGCGAGTGGAGGAAATATAACCGTCAATAAAGCTGGTGTGGCTCAGTTTCACGGGAACCTCAAACGCGATAAACTTATCCGGTTCCTCAACACCAAAGACCTTTTGCAACAACGCCATCCAAAAGGCTTGGGTCTCCTGCTTTTCGTCGCCACGACCAGCCCAGTCAGCGGCAAATTGTTTGGCGGCGGCTCTGCGCCCGGCGTCTGTCAAGGTGATCCCTCCATTCAGATATATCTTTTGTTTGTACTATACCACAAGCGGGCTGTAAATTCCATATATTCCACCACAATTTGGATATAGTTAAGCCGGAGACGAATGAAAATCGTCTCCGGCGGTTTAAAACAAAATTACTTGCTCTGGTTCATCTGAGCGGCGACTTCCGCAGCGAAGTCTTCCTGCTTCTTCTCGATGCCTTCGCCCTTCTCAAAGCGAACTGCATCAACGAAGCTGACCTTGCCGCCGAGCGCCTTTGCGGCGGACTCGATGTACTTCTCGACGGTCAGAGAGCCGTCCTTGACGAAGCTCTGCTGCAGCAGGCAGTTCTCTTCGTAGAACTTGCCGATCTTGCCGGCAGCGATCTTGTCCTTGACTTCCGCGGGCTTGTTCGCCATCTTCGGATCGTTGTCCATCTGCGCGACGAGGATCTTCTTTTCCTCATCCAGCACGGAATCGGGCACCTGGCTCTTGTCCCAGAAGCGGGGGTTCAGAGCGGCGATCTGCATCGCAACGTCGCGGCCGATCTCGGTGGCGTCGATGCCGCCCTCGACCTTGAGGTTGACCAGAACGCCGATCTTGCCGCCGGCGTGCACATAGGACACGGAGGTGTTCTCGGCAAAGCGGGCGAAGCGGCGGATCTGCATATTCTCACCGATGGACATAACCTTCTCGGGAATGACTTCCGCGAGGGTCAGCTCACTGCCGGGATACTTGCAGGTCTTGAGGGTGTCGACGTCGGCGGGGTTGTCGGTCATGACCATCGTGCAGATATCCTTGACGAAATCGCCGAACGGAGCGCTCTTCGCGCAGAAGTCGGTCTCGCAGTTGACCTCGACGATGGCGCCGACGCCGCACTCGTTGCAGACAGCGGCGTAAGCCATACCTTCGGCGGCAATGCGGTCAGCCTTCTTCGCGGCCTTCGCAAGTCCCTTTTCACGCAGCCATTCAACGGCCTTGTCCATATCACCGTCGGTCTCGGCAAGCGCCTTCTTGCAGTCCATCATACCGACGTTGGTCATTTCACGCAGTTTCTTAACATCAGCAGCAGTAAAAGCCATGATATATTCCTCCTGTATTTTTTGTAAGCGCCGGCAGAAGCGCCGGCGCTGTAGGTTGTTTATTCCGTAACAGCCTCGGCGGCTTCCGCGGCGGGAGCTTCCGCAGCGGCGGTCTCGACGCCCTGCTTGCCCTCGGTGACGGCGTTTGCAATGGCGTTGGCGATCAGACGGATCGCGCGGATGGCGTCGTCGTTGCCGGGGATGACATAGTCGACTTCATCGGGATCGCAGTTGGTATCGACGATCGCGACGACGGGGATGTGCAGCTTGCGTGCTTCGGCGATGGCGTTGCGCTCCTTGCGGGGGTCAACAACGAACAGAGCCGCGGGAAGCTTCTTCATTTCCTTGACGCCGCCGAGATACTTCTCGAGCTTGGCGATCTCCAGGTGATGCTTGATGACTTCCTTCTTGGGAAGCATTGCGAAGGTGCCGTCCTCTTCCATCTTCTTGAGCTGGGCGAGGCGCTCGATACGGGTGCGCATCGTCTTGAAGTTGGTGAGCATACCGCCGAGCCAGCGGGAGTTGACGTAGAACTGGGAAACGCGCTCCGCCTCTTCCTTGATGGCATCCTGCGCCTGCTTCTTGGTGCCGACAAAGAGGATGCTGCCGCCCTCGGCTGCGAGGCCGCGGACAAAGGCATAAGCCTCTTCGAGCTTCTTGACCGTCTTCTGCAGGTCGACGATGTAGATGCCGTTACGCTCGGTGTAGATGTAGGTTGCCATCTTGGGGTTCCAGCGGCGGGTCTGATGTCCGAAATGGACACCGGCTTCCAGCAGCTGCTTCATGGATACGACTGACATTGTGTTTTTCTCCTTTTCGTTTTTGTTTTTACCTCCGCCCCCGTCATACTCCGGCTCCACCCTCGCGGGCACAGGAAGCCTTCGTCGGAAAGCGTGTGGTTTCGCGCACACATATGCGCCCGGATTTTATAGCGGATACTTTCCCGTTTTGCAAGTGCTATTTTTAATTATCTGTACGCATACGTTTTTTCCTCGGTCTTCTGACATTGGCGAGGCAGACGTCCACCAGAACGATGTCGTCTCCGATGCGCCGGATGCACGGCCACGGGATCTGGTAGTCGTAGTCACTGCAGAAAAGCCCGAGCAGCTTGCCCGGGCCGGGTACGATCACAGAGAGGATCTTTCCGCAGGTAACATCAACATCCAGGTCTGAGATATATCCCAGCCTGTTGCCGTCCGAAATGTTCACGACCTCCTTGCAGCGCAGCTGCGAGTACTTGTTTACGGTCATCGGAATACCCTCCTTCCTGACAGCCTATGCCGTCACGAGGGATGGATTGCCTTTCGGATCGAAGAAATCGCGTTTTTTTCAAGGCGCGAGACCTGCGCCTGTGAAATGCCGATCTCGGAAGCGACCTCCATCTGCGTTTTGCCGTCGTAAAAACGGAGCGACAGAATGTGCTTTTCCCGTTCGCTCAGCTTGCCGATGGCGTCACGCAGGGCAATGCGATCGGTCCAGCGCTCGTCGGTATTCTTTTCATCGCGCACCTGATCCATCACGGTAAGAGGATCACCGCCGTCCGTATAGACCGGCTCAAAGAGGCTGATCGGGGTCGAGACCGCATCCATCGACGTGACCACCTCGCTGCGGTCCAGACCGAGCCGCTCTCCGATCTGCTCGGGAGTAGGCTCCGTATTTGTCTCGTGCAGCATCGCTTCCCTGCATTGCAGCACCTTGTAGGCAGTGTCTCGGATGGATCGGCTGACACGGATGGCGCTGTTGTCGCGCAGATATCTGCGGATCTCCCCTGCGATCATCGGCACACCGTAGGTTGAGAACCGTAC
>JAFVWG010000073.1 GCA_017501805.1 Oscillospiraceae bacterium | reverse complement strand
TGCTTTTCGGACATCACTCGTCCGCGGTTCGGGAGGTAGGGCGTAAAGTGGTTCACATCGCCCTGCGCACCGAGCAGGAACATACACTTGCTTCCGGGAATGGCGGCTTCGAGCGTGGTGCAGAGATAGCCGGGCCAGTCCGCCGAGATGCAAGAGCCGCCCACGGTGTCCGCGTGGGTGCCGAAGTTTACCATATAGATATCATCCGCGCCTTCGCGGCGGACGATGAGCAAGCGAAGCGTCTCATCCGCTTCCCCCACAGGACCGTCGATCTGATCTGCGGTCGAGGGAGCGGGATTCGTTGCGAATCTGCCGTCCTTCATACGGTAGCGGCGCACGAAGGAGATGCCCTTCGCCTGCGTTTCGGCGATGAAGAGCCGCGCGGGTGCGAGATCCTGCACAGCGTCGCTGACGGCGCAGAACACCTGCGCCTCCACAAAAGCGGTGAAGCCGGGATCGGCTTTGATGTCGCCGACGATCGTATCATCCACGACAAGAGGACCTGTGTGGGTGTGAGAAGCATTGATCAGAACGGCTTCAAAATCGATATCGAAGGTCTTCGCGATCTTTTCCCGCACACGCTCCGTCCATTCCTTTTCCACCATACACAGCTCCGCGCTGATGATGACGGCGCTCTTGTCCCCGTCGCGGAACAGAGCCGCGCGGATGAAGAGCGGATCGATCACGCCCTGCGTATAACGCGGTTTGTAGTAGCCCATGATCGGCGTCCCGAGAGGGGGCGTGATCTCTCTTTTTCCGAAACCGCACAAAAGCGCGGACGTTTTTTCATTATCTGCCATAATGGTTTCTCCCATCTCTTGCCGGATTTATTTCAGCGCCTTCAGCGCTTTCTCTGCCGCCGCAACATAGGCGTCGTCCGCGCCGCGCACATAGTTGCAGTTGTTCATCTCATATCCGCCTTCGTCGAACGATGCACTGTTGGGAACATAGCCGCAGCCGGCGTTGGTCATGCAGCAGGTCATCGTGTGCTTGAAGGGCGAAGAGGCGTAGATGCGCGCGCCGAGTTCCGTGAACGGCTCGCCGGGCACACCGACGATCGCAAAGTCACCGATGCGGAGCGCATAGGCATGGTAGGACATAAAGGGAGGCGCCTCGAACATACGGATGCGTCTGTAGGACTCAACGACCTGCGCATAGGTAAAGTCCTCGCTGTACGGCTCACCGGCGCGGTGACGCTCGGTAATTTTTCTCGCCTCTTCAATGCCCTCGGTAATGCGGTTGGAGGGAAGCAGCATCTCTTCCTTGGCGAAATCAATGCCTTCGTTGCCGATCTCCTCGGCGCGGTCGCAGACCGTCAGCACGGAGCCTGCGATCACGTGTCCCATATAGCGGGCATGCAGCGCTTTTTCGCGGGGGTCTTCCTTGTGCTTTTCGGACATCAGGCGTCCGCGGTTCGGGAGGAACGGGGTGAAGTGGTTCACGTCACCCTGCGGCCCGAGCAGGAACATGCACTTGGTTCCGGGGATCGCGCCCTCCAGCGTGGAGCAGACATAGCCCGGCCAGTCCGCCGAGATATAGTTGTAGCCAACGGTATCCGGATGCGTTCCGAAGTTGACCAGATAGATGTCATCCGCGCCCTCTCTGCGGACGATGAGCACGCGAACCTTGTCGCTCGCCTCGCCGATGGCGTGGTCGATCTGATCTGCGGTATCCGGATGGGGGTTCGTCTTATACGAGCCGTCCTTCATGCGGTAGCGACGCACAAAGGAGATGCCCTTCGCATGCGACTCGGCGGTAAAGAGCCGCGCGGGCGCAAGATCCATCACAGCCTCACCGGCGGCGATGAACGCCTGCTCTTCAAGGAATGCAATGTAATTGGGATCGACCACCGTTCCTGTGGCGGGAGCGTTCTGGAAAATGGGACCGGTGTGCGTGTGCGAGCCGTTGATGAGGATCGCATCCGGATCGATATCGAAGGTCTTGCCGACCTTTTCGCGGATGCGGTCCGCCCATTCCTTGTTGATGCCGCAGAGGTCCATTGCCATGATCAGCGCGCGCTTTTCACCGAACTGGAACAGCGTGGCGCGGACAAACAGAGGATCGGTAACGCCCGCCGAGAAGCGGGTCTTGAAATAACCCGCCATCGAAGTTCCCAGCGGAGGGGTGATCTCTCTTTTACCAAAGCCGCACTGCATAGCGGTCGTTTTTTCGACGTTTTCCATAATACAAACTCTCCTTTTCAGAAAATTATTTTATCATTCTGTTACTTCGAGGGGAACGCGCACGGAGCTGTAGAAGCCGTAGGCGTTGCCCGCGATCAGATAGAGCTCGGCAGCTCCCGCAGAGGCAGGCGCCTTGACCGTGATCTCGCCCTCGCTGCCGAGGTCGGTGAGGTATCCGCCCCCCATACCGCGGTCTGTCTCGCGGCGGTTGAACTGGTAAGCGGTCAGCTTGTCCGCCGCGCTGTTGCGGAAGCGGATGTGCACCGGCTCACCCACACGGTAGCTTGCTTTGTCCGTCGTAAAGGTCAGGTCGGTCACGCACCACTCGACCTTGTCGCTCTTTTCCTCGCCGCGTACGCAGCAGGCGGTGTAGAAGCCCGGTTTTTCGGGATGCACAACGACCATTCCGTCCTTGACGGGGTAGGTCTGCGTTTTGCCGTCCGGATCGGTGACCGCTACGGTGTCGAAAGCGGCGTCGAAGACGCTCAGCTCAACAGGGTCCTGTCCAAGGGTGTAGTTCGCCTTGTTGCCGAAGTCGGTCATCAGCGTGCGGTTGATCACCGCGGCATCCTGCGGCTCGTCCTCCATCGGGGAGAACGGAGACGGCGTATAGGGAATGTCATCCAGCTTCGCATAGCGGTACAGCTCATACTCGTGGGTGGGGTCATCCAGCCAGTAGGCCTTGAAGCCCTCGGGCGTGAAGCGCGTTGCACGGCAGTACGGCAGCACGCTCTCCGAAACGGTGATGAACTGCACGCGTCCCTCTGCGTCACGCTCGATATCCGTGATCACCCCGACGTGGCGCTTGATATCCAGAACAATATCAAGCAGCTGAAGCTCTTCCGGCTTTGTGATCGAAAGCTTTTCCACGCCGTCGATCTTCGGGATGCGGATGCAGGGCGTTCTGTACGGGAAATTCAGCACATAGCTCACAAAGCAGGAGCAGACGATGCCGTACTGGCAGTGCACGTTCTGTCCCGGCGAGTCGATGAGTCGGTTATAGACCACGCTGTTCGGGTTAGCCATCGCCGAGTAGAAGGTCTCGAGCGAAATGTTGTAGCCGACATACTTCTCCATGCGGCGTGTGGAGGAATAGACGATTCCCTTTATGGGGAAGCCGGCGGTGCACATACTTGCATCGAACCGACCGGTCCCGTCCGGCTCAAACAGTTTGACGTTGATGGGCAGGATGCGGAGCGGCGTATAGCGTGCCTCCGTCATCTGCTTTGCGCGTTTGATCGCGTTTTCCACGCCTTTGGATCTCGGAACATCGTGATATAGTGTCATATTTTCCCCTCCATTTCTCTATCAGGTTGAACTTACCACATCCGAACCGCAAACGCAAGCGGCGCAAAGGCTTTTTTTATACATTTACACAAAAAAGCGCCCGTCTCCGGGCGCTTTGTCTTCCGATCAGAAAAACTCTTCCGCATTTTTCGTTTCGCCGGGTGCGATGGTAATGACCCGACCGTTGTACTCCACCCAGAGCGTGCGTGCCGTCGGATTGTGCAGCAGGTGTCCGTCCGCCGAGGCGATCATACGGCGGTAGTCCTCCACATAATCGCGGATCTCAATATTGGTCGCATACCAAAGCTTATCCGCGTACTGTGCCATATACGCCGTAAAATCCTCGATAAGCTGCCAGTTGTCGTCACGCTCAAACTCGTAGCTGTGCCCCCAGAGGAAGAATAACTTTGCCTGCTTTCTCCCCTCGGGATCGGTCGTTACGAATTTCTCCGCCAGCTCCATCAGCTGCGGATGGCTGTGGCGGCAGGTCGGATGCAATCTGAGCCAGTCCGTCGGGATTTTGAAGTCCTGCGTCTCTTTCGTCGTTCTCGCATAGGCGATGCCGCAGCTTTTCACGACTTCAACGGTCTCGTCGCTGTAGGTGCCTATCGGATACGCCATACCACGCACAAGTCTGCCGAACTGCCGTTCCAGATTCACACGATCCGTCAGAACCTCGTGCGCCGCCACCGCAGCGGGAAGCTCATCGAGATACGGATGCGTCAGAGAGTGCACAGCGACCTCGTGTACTCCGTCGCGGAAGAGCGCATAGACCCGATCCCCGCTCAGAGGACGATGGATCCGTCCGGGCTCCCAGACCCGACCGGGCTCTGCATAGCAGCCGCTGTTGAGGTTGAATGTGCCCTTCATACCATATTTATTCAGGATCGAAACAAGTCGCTCATCCTGCTCCACACCGTCGTCATAGCTGAAGGTCAACGCCTTCGCCAAGCCTCCGGGGAATCTCATAAGCATTTTTCGTTTCATTTCCGTCCTCCACCTTTACAAAAGCTTTTCTCCGCCCGCGAATTTTGCCGCGATCGCTGTGCGGTCCGCGCTGTAGGCAATATCTCCCCGAATGACAAAATCCATCCCGTCCACCTCTTTTCAGCGTCTCAAAACGAGTGTCGTTTCTTGTTTGTACGCAGGTATCATACCACGCCGACGCGCAAAAGAAAAGGACTATGCCGCGCCCGGAAAGAAAAATGCGCTTCCGCTCCCTGCTGTCGGATCGTCACCCCGTTGACTCCGTTGTATAAGTTTGGTACAATTTTGTCAGAATAACACGGCGGGGTGAGATTATCCTTGAAAAATGCAATATTTAAAAAGGATCTGTATCGGTATTACGGAGAAACCGGCGAAACGCTCATCCGCAGACTCCTGCGCCCTTCGGAACTCACATATATCTGCCTCTTCAGAAAAGCAGGGGCGGCAAAAAATCCCCTGCTCGGTCTGTATTACAAATGCAGGCTCAAAATGCTTTCCCGGAGAACGCAGATCCAGATTCCTGCCCGAACAACAATCGGTGAAGGATTTTATATCGGTCACAGCGGAAGGATCATTATCAATCCGGACGCCGTTTTGGGAAAGAACATAAATATCGCGACCGGCGTCACGATCGGGCAGGAAAACCGCGGAAAGAGAAAAGGCTGTCCGACCATCGGCGACCGTGTCTGGATCGGAACAAATTCCGTGGTCGTCGGCAATATCAGGATCGGCAGCGATGTTCTGATCGCGCCGCTCACCCTGGTCAATTTTGATGTCCCCGACCATTCCGTTGTGATCGGAAATCCCGCCAAAATCATATCCAGGGAAGATGCGACAGCCGGTTATATCGAAAAAACCGTATAGCCGTCCTGTACGGCAATTCGCCGCAGCAGTCCTCACGCGGGATATTTTTATGGAATATTCTGTCACAGGAAATCGATTCCTGCCTTGCGATATGCATTTTTTTCTGTTATAATCACTTTGTTCGTGCAAACTATGGAGGAAAGGCATATGCCGAGGTTTTTTGTTTCGGAGGAAGTCCTGAACGGGAAATTTGCCGTTTTAACGGGACCGTCCGCCGCACATATCAAGGTCCTGCGCCTGAAGCGCGGCGATGAAGTGACGCTCTGCACCGGTGACGGAAGCGAGCATCGATGCGTCATCAGCGACCTCTCCCCGGAGCAGGTCAGTCTGGTCGTACAAAAGACCGTGGCTTCCGTTTCCGAGCCGAAGCTCAGCTGCACGCTCTATGTTGCCTTTCTGAAGGCCGACAAGCTTGAGCACGTCCTGCAGAAAGCAACGGAGCTCGGAGCAGCCCGTGTCGTGGTCTTTCTCTCCTCGCGCTGCGTTTCCCGCCCCGATGAAGCGTCGCTTCGCAAGAAGCTGGAGCGCTGGCGCAAGATCGCCGCGGCCGCCGCAGAGCAGTCGGGACGCGGGCGCATCCCGCAAGTCGATGTTGCGGCAAACTACGACGATGCGATCCGGCAGGCGGCACAGGCAGAGCTTCCGCTCTTCCTGTACGAAAACGAAGATCGTCTTTCCCTGCGGAGCGCCGTGGAAGCCTCGACGCCTACGAGCGTTTCTGTCGTAACCGGTCCGGAGGGCGGCTTTTCTGCCGAAGAAGTTGCGGCGGCGCAGCACGCCGGGCTTCGGATCTGTTCGCTCGGCCCCCGCATCCTTCGCTGTGAAACAGCGCCGCTTTGCGCGCTGAGTGCGCTGATGTACGCCACCGGCGCGCTTGACCCCGTATGACAACGCACGACCCGATAAGCGGTCGATCTATAATCCCTGAAATGAGGATGATGTTCCTATGGCAAATCAACAAAACAAAGACACGCTGAAACGCAAAAATCAGGACACCGTGATCTATCGCGCGATGATCGATATGTTCATCGTGATCGTCTCACTCCTGCTCCTGCGCTTTGTGAACAACAGCTACAGCACACCCGCCGGCTTTGACGTCTGGCGCGGCGTGTTCCGTTGGGTCTCCCTTGCGGGCGCGGCAATTGCCGCCGCAGGCGTTGTTCTGTCGGTTTTGAAGAAGGCTCCGAAGAGTTCCGCATGGCTTCTGTGCAGCGGTGCAGTCATCGCCGTGGTCGGTCTGCTGCTCTTCCGCTACTGGGTCTCCCCCATTCCCTGGCTCACCTTCCTCACGATCGCGGGCGGCGCGCTCTACCTCGTCTGGCTGCTTTATCCGCACGACTTCTTCCTGATCTCCTTCCTGACGACCGGCTGCGGCGGAGCTTTCTATCTGCACGGCAAAGGTGGTCTCGGTCTCACCGTGACCGCGCTGTACTGCCTGATGGCGGCGCTTCTCGCGCTCAGCGCCTGGGCTACGCGCAAGGCCGCACAGTCCAACGGCGTTTTCCGCTCCGCAAAGCTGCGCTTCCGTCTTTTCTCTGCAAAAGGAACGCCGATGCCCCTCTACCTCTGCTGCGCGGTCTGGGCTGCGTGCATCCTCGCATCCGTTCTGATCGGCAGCGTCTTCGCTTACTACTGCGTCTACGTTGCGGCGGGTCTGCTCTTCGTTGCCGCCTGCTACTACACCATCAAGCTGGACTGATCCTCATAAACCCTCACCCCTGTCCCATATAGTGGACAGGGGTGTTTTTTTGCGTCGTTCCTTTCTTCGGCACACGCTCTTGCTGACCGCCGTTCATCTCGCGATCCGCACAAGCGCACTGCTGTTTCACATCTATCTCTCCCGTCGGATCGGCGCAGCCGGAATGGGGCGGCTGCAGCTGGTGCTGACCGCAAGCGGCTTTGCGCTGACGCTCGGGGTATCCGGCTCACGCGCCGCCTGTATGAATCTGACCGCCGCACAGCGCGGCTTGGGTCGTCCGTCCGCGATGAAGCAGGCGATCGTGTCAAGTCTGAGCTATTGCGCGCTGTTTTCCGTCTTCGCCGGAATGCTTCTCTTTATCGGCGCCGAAACGCTTGCCGCAGGCTGGATCCGTGACGCCGATGCAGCCCCTGTGCTGCGTCTGACGGGTCTTTGTGTCCCGCTGCACTGCACGGTGGCAGTCCTCTACGGCTGCTTTACCGCGCGCGGCAGGATACGCCCCCTTGTCATCACCGAGCTGACGGAGCAGGCTGTGGATATCTTCATTACACTCGCCGCGCTGCAGCTTTGGGCGGGAGCGGACTTTTCGCGCATCGGTCTGGCTGTCATCGGCGGCTCTGCCGCCGGAGCAATGTGCAGCCTCTGTATTCTTGGTGCACAGCTGCTGCGTGATCTTCACCCGATCCCAAATGATGGCAGTCGGATGCTGCGTCCGCTGCTTCGTCTGACCGTGCCGCTCGCGCTGAGCGACTATCTGCGTTCGGGGCTGGATACAGCGGAGCAGTTTCTCATCCCTTACGGGCTTCGCCGCGCAGGAGGCTCCTACGAACGCTCCATGGCGGACTACGGCACGATCTGCGGTATGGTTTTCCCTGTTTTGATGTTTCCTTCCGTGCTCTTCATCTCGCTGTCCGATCTGCTCCTGCCGGAGCTCTCCGGGAGCAAAGCCCGCGGTGAACAGCAAAGGATTCAACGGGTCGCTGTCTCCTGTCTGCAATGCGGCTTCGTCTTTTCCGCCGTGATCGCAGGGCTTCTTTTTCTGCTCGGCCCGCAGCTCGGAGAGCTTTTGTTCCACAGCAAATCCGCGGGAGCGTACCTTCGTGCCTTTTCCCCGCTCGTACTCTTTTTGTATACGGACCGACTTGTGGACGGTATGCTCAAGGGTCTGGGCGAACAGGTAGCCTGTGTGCGATATAACACGATCACGTCATTTCTTGACGTCGTACTGCTGCTCGTGCTTTTGCCGCGGCTCGGCGTCACGGGATTTTTTATCACCTTTACTCTGACGCATCTGCTCAACCTCGGTCTGAGTCTGCAGCGGCTTTGCCGCAGTGCGCGGATCGTTCCCGATCTCAGCCACGCCCTGCGCACAGTCACGGCAGTCGCCGCCGCAACGACCTTCTGTCTTCTTCTCCCGCAGAACGGCGCGGGCACGCTCGTGATCGCTGCCGCTCTCTACTGCGCGTTCAGCCTCTGCCTGTGTTTTATCACCGATGCGCTGTCCCCGGAGCTTCTGCGGCAGTTTATCCCGAAAAAGAAAACGGCGGGAGAGTTCTCCCGCCGAAAGGCACTTATATGATCTCGCAGACCGTCAGGGTGTCTCCCTCCACGAAGAAGCGCACATCTCTTCCCGCAAAACGGAAGCCGTAGCGCCTCGTCGGGTCATTCTGATACGAAGGGCGCGGATCCTGTTCCAGCACGCCGAGCAGCGCGGCACGGCGGTCTTCGGGAATCTCCGCCAGCAGCGCATTGGGAAATACCACCCGCAGGCGATGCCCGCCCGTCGTCTCCGCAAAGCCCGCTGTCGCGTCGGGATGGCTGTCCGTGAACGGAAGATAGGGCTTAATATCATAGATCGGCGTGCCGTCCATCAGGTCCGCACCCGCGACGACCAAAACCGGTCCGAGCTTCGGCACCTGTCGGACCTCGAGCAGTCGGACGGAGGAAAGCCCGATGGGATTCGGGCGGAAGGGCGACCGTGTTGCAAACACGCCCATGCGCGTCTTTCCGCCGAGTCGGGGCGGCAGCACCGTTGGCTCCCATTTTTCCAAAACGCACTCGGAGAATTTCCACAGGAGCCAGATGTGCGAATAGCCCTCCAGCCCGCGGAAGGCGTTCGCATCGCGATACTCCGGTTCAAAGACGATCTGCGCCGTGAGTGTATCGACAAGACCGCTCTGCCGCGGGATACCGAATTTCTCTCCGAAATCCGAGCGGATATGCGCTATGATCTTCAGATCCGATACCGTTTCCATCGCTGTCCTCTTTTCGGTCATCTGTACTTCTTGTAGGGATTTCTGCTCAGCGCAGGGTCATAATAGATCGTGTCGTCCATAACCAGAGAGAGCTTTCCGTTTTCCGCTCCAATGACATTCACCG
>JAFVWG010000006.1 GCA_017501805.1 Oscillospiraceae bacterium | reverse complement strand
CCTGTATGCTTGAGACGATCGACCTCTACGCCAAGCAGGAGATCAATGTTTATATGCTCGAGTTCTTCATTCCCTTTGCCTACTATAACACCTACTATTCCCATGTCCGCAACGAGGCGAACCGCATACCCGAGCCTGTCAGCGAACAGCAGGTGCTGCAGTGGAAGCGCCAGTGCGAGGCAGAGATCGCCAAGCGCGGACTGATGTTCCACGATATGGGACACGGCTGGACTGCCGATCCCTTCGGCATGCACACGGGCGACCGCCGCGGCTGGCGCGACGGCACGTACAAGCCCACGGAGAAGCAGCGCAGCGTTCTCGCCCTGATGAACGGCAAGCGCGAGCTCTACCGCTCCGATCCCCAGTGGACGAACCTCTGCTATTCGCAGCAGTATGTCCGCACCACGATGGCGGATGCCGTTGTCGCCTATGCGGAAAATCATCAGAATGTGGATTACATCCACGTCTGTTACGCGGACCTCGACAACAACCACTGCGAGTGCGAAGAATGCCGGAAGATGCGTCCGAGCGACTGGTATATGATGATCATGAACGAGATCGACGAGAAGCTCACCGCGAAGGGTCTCGACACGCGCATCGTCTTTACCGCCTATGTCGACACGCTCTTTGCGCCGGAGAAAATGACCATCAACAACCCCGAGCGCTTTCTGATGGTCTATGCGCCGATCTCCCGTTCCTACTCCTCCAGCATCGACGGATCTTCCGTCATTCCGGAAGCAAAGCCCTATATCCGCAACAAGTGGACGCCGCCCGTCAGCGTAGAGGAAGCCTTTGCCTTCGTGCGTGAGTGGCAGAAGAGCTGGCACGGTCCCTGCATCACCTACGAATACCACTTCTGGCGGCATCAGTATCACGATCTCGGCTGCATCGAGATCGCGCGCCGCATCTATGAAGATATCCACGGCATGAAGGAGCTCGGTCTGCAGGGCTTCATCGAAGACGGCTCGCAGCGCAGCTTCTTCCCGAACGGCTTCGCGATCTACACCTACGCCGAGGCACTGATGAACACCGAGCTGACCTTTGAGGAGATCAAGGAAGACTACTTCTCCCACGCCTACGGCGAGGACTGGGAGCAGGTCGCGGCGTATCTGGAAAGCATGGGCAAGGCGTTTGACTTCGCCTACCTCGCGGGCGAAAAGAGCCTCGACCGCAAGATCTCCAAGCGCTACAACCCCGGTATGCTCGAGAACCTTTCCCGCGCGCCGGAGATCGCCGCGTCGGAACGCGCCCTCGCCAAAACGCACCTCGCAATGCCCACCCGTCCGCAGACTGTCTCCTGGCGGCTTCTTATGCGGCACGCCGAGTACGCCGAGCGTCTTGCGAAGATCATGATGGAAAAATGCGTCGGTCACGAAAACCTCGCGCGCGAAATGGGCGACGAGTTCATCCGTGACTTCGGCAAGTACGAATACGAGCTGGAACGCTACTTCGACCACGGTCTGGCCATGGGCTCCGTGGAAGTCATGCTGCGCAGCAGCCAGGACTTCGTCTTCGTCATTTGACGCATAACAAAAGAAAAGAGGGAATCACTATGCTGCAAATCAAGAAAATGCGCTGCGATCACGTCATCGACTTCGCGGCGGAAGAGCTCAAGAAGTATCTCCGTATGATGATGCCCGAGGGCGGCGACGT
>JAFVWG010000072.1 GCA_017501805.1 Oscillospiraceae bacterium | reverse complement strand
GAAGTACAGGCAGAGATCGGCGGCGCTGCGTCCCCGCTGCGCCCCGATCCGCTCAACGTGGATCATACCAACGCCCCAGCAGTTTGTCAAGACTGTACGCAGGCTGTCGACATCTGCGCCCTTTGGCGCGGAGAGCAGCATATGGTGGTGATACCGCGCCCCTGTTTCGAGTCCTTCGATCACCCGCATATATTTCAACTCTTCGCCAAAGTCCCGCCACAGCGCCCGCAGGCGGCGGACAAAGCGTGCGCCGTCCGCCTTGACCGCCTTGATATTCGGCGGCAGATGTTCGTCGTCATAGGTGAACGTCGCGTAGAGATCAGACGCCGCGAAGTTACCGAGGGCGACCAGCGCCATATTGGACGCGCTGGACGCATTGTTCCGTGCCTCCTGCGCAAGCGTGGTGTGCGCCCGCTTCTGCCGCAGCGCCTTTTTGGTGTCCAGCGGATTGACTTTCGTGTGAATGACAACATCAACGACGGTTCCGATCTGCCGCCGCGTGAGATATTCAGCCATTTTCCCCCCTGCAAAAGAAAAGCGCCAGCCCGTTAAGGTGCTGGCACTTGATGCTCTCGCCTGTCAATGTTCTTTTTTCTCTTCACTGTCCGGCAGCTCCGCAAGCTCCGCGAAGAACCGCCGCAGCTCCGGCGACGGGTCCACGCCCGGCGCGAAGTCCCACGCCGCGAAATCGTCCTCTTTCAGGCAGGACAGAAAGAGATCGTCCGGAGACAGATCTTCCGCGCCCTGGATTCCGACGGCTTCCTGCACCTCGCATTCCCTCCTGCAGTAGCCGTAGCAAGCGCCGGAGAGGTACGCAAGGCGGACAAGGTACGCAAGGCGGGAATACTTTGTCCCGAACGTCGTCGAGTACGCAGCACCGCGCCGAACGGCGGCGGAGGTCAGAACGGCGACATTATGGAGCAGCTGGACGCTCGCGGCGTCCCAAAGCTCTTGAAAATCATCATAGAGCGCGTCCGCTGCATCGGCAGGCGTCAACGGCTCAAAAGCAAAGTCATTCTTCAAGGTCTCATTTCCTTTCGTCAAATGTTTTCGATCGGCAGCGATCGTGCAGCGTTCCCCTACAGAGTGTCCGAATTGGACACCGGTACCGGAAGCAGCTGCACACCGGCGACCGGCAGCGGAGCGGGACGGGCCGACGATCAATCCGGACAGCGTCTGCGTCGACGTGCGCGGTTTTTCCTCCCGCTCCGGCTTTGTCCCGGTTCTCCGAAGATCAGATCTGCAGAACAGGATCCGAACGGCAGCGGGAACGCGCTGCAGCGTCAGTCCTTTTCCCTTTCAAGTATGGCGTCAACCGCCCGTTCTGCCTGTCCCTTACGATATGCGCCCATTTTCAGAGCGTGGAGCATAACGGCAAAGGCTCGCTTTCTGCCCTTGCTTTTCCCGCTCCACGGCTTTTCAAGGTCGGGGCGCAAAACGCCGTTCTTGCCGTCCGCGTAGGCGGCGGCACGGTCGGCTTCGATCCGGTCGAGCAGTTCCGCCAGTATTGCAAGCTGCTCTTTTC
>JAFVWG010000071.1 GCA_017501805.1 Oscillospiraceae bacterium | reverse complement strand
TTGACTGAATTACAACAATATTTCCCGAACCTATTGAAAAACGAAAATCAGAATGGTATAATCACAACCGTTGGTAAGTGTGGTAAAAAGTCATCCCTTGATGCTATACTGCACAGGCCGCGATCAAGGACGAGCAGTAATTCCTGCTCCGGGAAAACCGACATAAATAAGAAGAGCCCTGTGTGCGAAAGCACACAGGGCTTTTTTATAATCGGTTATAACAACGCTTCCGTCTTAAAGGTCGTGTATCCCTCGTAGTAGTAGCTGTGGTCGATGCCTTTCATATAGACCTCGCGGCTGTCGATGTCATCGGTCAGAGCCGCTTTGAGGAGATACTTGATCTCAATATCCCTGATGGGGCTTCGCTCCATAGCGAGCAGATAGTCTTCCTTGTCCACTCTGCTCCAGTCAACGACCTTGCGGAGTGAGGTTTTGAACATCAGATCCAGCCAGATGCGGGCGCTGCGCCCGTTTCCTTCGCGGAAGGGGGGGGCGATGTTCATTTCCACATATTTCTCGACGATCTCGTCGAATGTGGACTGCGGCATTTTGTCAATGTTGGCAAGCGCCGCTTCAAGATACATCAGGGGAGCGAAGCGGAAACTGCCCTTGGATATATTTACGGCTCGGAGCTCTCCGGCAAAGTCGTAGATCTCGTCAAAGAGAAATGTATGAATTGCCCTGAGGGCAGAGAAGGTACCGGGCTCCAACGCATCAAGCATTCCGTTTTCGAACAGCGCAAGCGCCTTCTTCTTGCTGATGCGTTCTTCCTCGCGGGCGAGGTCTGCGGAGCTTGTCAGCCCCAGCTTGTTCTCAAGCGCCATATTTGCACCTCCGAATCGCAACGACAGCTTTCTGATATCAGTATAACACAATCCCGGCTGTTTTCAAAGTTTCATAAGGAATTATTCGAAAAGACGGAAGAAAAACGCAAAGAGCCTTCCCCGCAGGGAAGGCTCTTGTATGATGTTCGGCTGTGCCGAATGGTGTTGCCGGGCAAATGATGCGGGAGATTCTCTTGGCTCTCCCTGTGGGAGAGGCAAGGCGGAAAGCAAATCAGCGGGAGTCGCCCCAGAAGAAGAGCGCGACGGTGCCCGGACCGGTATGGCTGCCGATGACCGTGCCGATGCTGTTGATCTCGACCTTGCCGTTCAGCTTCGGGAAGGCGTTCTCGACGGCTTCCGCCACATCCTTGGCATCGTCAAGGCAGGCGGAGTGGCAGATGTAGCACTTGCCGCTGTAGTCCGTGCGGTCGTCCGCGAGGAGCTGCATCTGCTCCACGATCTTTTCCTTGACCTTTTTCTTGGAGCGGATCTTCATGCGCGGGGTGAGTCTGCCCTCTTCGTCCATATTGAGCAGCGGGCAGATGCCCAGAACGCCCGCGATCGCGCCGGAGGTTTTGGAAACGCGTCCGCCCTTGATGTAGAATGTGAGGTCGGTCGAGAAGAACCAGTGGTGCAGGCGCAGGCGGTTTTCCTCCACCCACTTTGCCAGCTCCTCAATGCCGAGTCCTTCGTCGCGCAGGTCGGCGGCCTTGTCCATCAGCAGTCCGTAGCCGGAGGACGCGGCGAGCGAGTCCACGACGAAGAGCTTCCGCTCGGGATAGCGCTCGCGGGCGATATCGGCGGCGCTGCGCGCCGAGAGGTACGATCCGGAAAGTCCCGAGGAGAAGGTGATGTGCAGAACGTCCTTTCCTTCTTTCAGGAAGCCTTCAAAGTAGTCGAGATATTCGGCGATGTTGATCTGGCTGGTCGAGGTCTCCGCGCCCTCGGTCATTTTGCGGTAGAATGTCTCGAAGGGAACGGACTTGCCGAGGTCGTCCGGGTAGCTCGTTCCGTCAAGCTGGAAGTGGAAGCAGATATGGGAGAGGTTTCGTGAAGCAAGATGCTCTGCGGTCAGGTCGACCGTGCTGCAGCAGCTGAGTACATAGTCAGACATTTTGCGGACTCCTTTCCGTTTGACCGCCGCGGCGGTGTCGGTTTCTGCATATAAGTTACCACAGAGCGGGGCGAAAAGGCAAGCGACTCCGCCGCGCCCGCGCTCTACGATTGGAAACAAGAAAAGTAGAGTCCGCAAAAACGGACTCTACGATTCGTAGAAATGCAGTTATTTCTTGCCTTCCGGGGCTTTTTTTCGAATGCGGGAGGAGAGATAGACGATCAGCTCTCCCGGGACCAGCAGCAGGAAGAGCTGCCAGAGATTCAGGTTCCCGAAGACGAAAAAGGAGAAATAAACGGAGGCGATCGCGCTTGCGGCAAGCGCGGCGATGATGAAATAGTTCTGTGTTCCGCCGCCCCAGACGCTGTGCAGGATCAGATACAGAATCAGCTCCGCCGTGACCGCGTAGATGAAGGTGATCCAGACGATCTTTCCCAGGATCCAGAAGATGATGAAGATCAGCAGGGCAAGCAGCGCCATGCCCACCATCGTCACGCTCGTGATGGCGCGGGTGTCCACGCCCGAAAATCGCCCTTTCGGCGGCGTCCAGTCGGTGTGCTCGGTGGTGATGTAGTCGAGCGTCACGCCGAAGAGCGTGCAGATCTCCTTCAGCGTGGCAACATCGGGAACGGACTCGGCACGTTCCCACTTGGAGACGGACTTGTCCGAGTAATTCAGTTGTTCCGCCAGTTCCGCCTGCGTAAGCCCTGCGGCATTGCGGAGGCGAATGAGATTGCTGGCGACAATCACTTTGAGTCCATCCATAACAAATCCTCAAAAAAACACGCGAAACGCGGGTGTTGAAAACGAACTGTGGTTATATTATAATGGAAAACACCGAAAAATTCAACGCCGAAACCGTCGATTACGGCGTAGGTGCTCAAGGAAAGGAGAATCCCCTATGAAATATGTTTGCGACGTCTGCGGCTGGGAATACGACGAAGCGGTCGGCGACGCCGATCTCGGCATTGCGCCCGGCACGAAGTTTGAGGACCTGCCCGAGGATTTTGCCTGCCCGCTGTGCAGCGTGGGAAAGGACAGCTTCTCGGAAGCCTGAATATGACAGAAAAACCCCCGTTTCGCAAGAAACGGTGGGTTTTTGTATGGGGAAAGTACGGATAAATGCAAAATGCAAAATGCAGAATGCAGAATTACGGCGGATGTTCTCTTGACTCTCCCATAGGGAGAGCTGTCACCGAAGGTGACTGAGAGGGAAAAACGCACGCAGCCGCGGGATTGCCCTCTCCGTCTCGCTTCGCGAGCCACCTCTCCCATAGGGAGAGGCAAGCCGTATGTGCGGAAATAGCTTCGCGGCGCGCAAAACTTGAATTGTCCGTGCGTTATACTTCGCTGCCGCTTCTGCCGCCCCTTGCGGAATTGCATACGGCTTTCGCACGACGCCTTTGGCATTTCCAATCTTTGGCTGCAGCAGGCGGCTGTTTGGCTGCTGTGCAGTTCGGTGTGGATTGCATCAGCGGCAGCGGCGCTTGGGGTTGAGG
>JAFVWG010000070.1 GCA_017501805.1 Oscillospiraceae bacterium | reverse complement strand
GGCAGAGAGCTTGACCGCGCCCATGGCGCTGTCGCCCTCAACGATATACAGCTCGCGGCGGGAGACGTCCTTCGTGCGGCAGTCCACGAACTTCTGCACACGGTTGGTCAGATCGAGATTTTTTGTGAGGTTGCTCTTCTTGATGTCCAGTCGGGTCTTTTCCGCCGTCTCACGGCTGCGCTTGTTGAGCAGCACCTGATCGGCAATGCGGTCGGCTTCCTGCTTGTTTTCGAGGAAATACACTTCCAGCTGTTCACGGAAGAAATCCGTCATCGCATCCTGCACGAACTTGTTGGTGATCGCCTTTTTCGTCTGGTTTTCGTAAGAAGTTTCGGTAGAGAAACAGTTCGTCACAAGCACAAGGCAGTCCAGTACATCCTGGAAGGTGATCTTTTTCTTTCCGTCCAGCTCCGCCTTGGTGTATTTTCCGCTGTCCTTGCAGTATTTGTCGATCGCGTAGACAAAGGCGTTGCGCGCGGCCTTGTCGGGGGCGCCGCCGTGTTCGAGCCACGAAGAGTTGTGGTAATAGGTCAGGCAGTTGACCGTGTTGGAGAAGCAGACCGCTGCGGTGATCTTCACCTTGTATTCGGGCTTGTCCTCGCGGTCGCGACCCTTGCGCTAGGTCTGCCAGAACTGCGGCATCGTCAGCGCGGACTGCTCGGTGATCTGCGTAACATAGTCCAGAATGCCGTTTTCATAGCAGAATTCCTTCTGCTCGAACTTTCCGTCCACCTGATTGCGGAAGCGGAAGGTCACGCCCGCGTTCACCATTGCCTGTCGGCTGAGGATGTCCTCGTAGAACTCCACCGGGATGCGGATGTCCGTAAACACCTCCAGATCGGGCTTCCACCGGGAGCAGGAGCCTGTCTTCTTGCGGTCGGCGGGTTCTTTTTGCATTTCGCCGACGATCTCGCCCTTTTCAAAGTGCAGGGTGTACTTAAAGCCGTCGCGGCGGATCACCGCGTCGAAAAATTCCGAAGAGCACTGCGTGCCGCAGGCGCCGAGGCCGTTCGTGCCGAGAGAGAATTCATAGTCTCCGCCTATGTTGTTATTATACTTACCGCCCGCATACATTTCGCAGAAGACCAGCTCCCAGTTGTAGCAGCCTTCCTTTTCGTTCCAGTCCACGGGGCAGCCGCGGCCGAAGTCCTCCACCTCCACCGAGCCGTCTTCGTATCGGGTGACGATGATCAGATCGCCGTGTCCGTCGCGTGCCTCGTCAATCGCGTTGGCAAGGATCTCAATCACAGTGTGCTGGCAGCCCTCCAGGCCGTCCGATCCGAAGATGACGGCAGGGCGTTTACGCACACGGTCGGCGCCTTTGAGTGCGGATATACTTTCATTTCCGTAGGTTTTTTCTGCTTTCATTGCTGCCTCACTACATTTCGTGTCTCTATTGGGGAGATTACCCATTATATTGCGAATTATACTGTTTTTCCAATCCAAAGTCAAGGAAAGTCCCGCGAATCCGAAAAAACGGAAAAGCGCACAAAAACACCCGAATTTTTTTGTCGAAACTCTGTTTGCTTTTACGCTTGCATTCCTCTTTTCGGCAAACTATGATATTGTTGAGAATTTTTTGGGATTTGGGGTGGCATCATGTTTAAGATCGGATTTGACAACGACAAATATCTCAAGCTGCAAAGCGAGAAGATCCTGGAACGTGTTTCTCAGTTCGGCGGCAAGCTGTATCTGGAGTTCGGCGGCAAGCTCTTCGACGACTACCACGCCGCGCGCGTACTGCCGGGCTTCCAGCCGGACAGCAAAATGAAAATGCTCCTGCAGCTCAAAGAGCACGCGGAGATCATCCTCGTCATCAACGCGGGCGACATCGAAAAGAGCAAGCGCCGCGGCGATCTGGACATCACCTACGACGCCGATGTTCTTCGGCTGATCGAAGCGTTCCGCAGCTACGGACTGTTTGTCGGCGGCGTGGTCCTGACGCGTTATGAGGCGCAGGCTTCGGCGGTGCAGTTCGAAAAACGCCTGCAGGCGCTCAACATCCCGACCTACCATCACTATTCGATCCCGGAATACCCCTCCAATCTCCCCGTGATCTTCTCCGACGAAGGCTTCGGAAAGAACGATTTCATCGAGACCACGCACCCGATCGCGATCGTGACCGCACCCGGTCCGGGCAGCGGCAAGATGGCGACCTGCCTCAGCCAGCTCTACCACGAAAACAAACGCGGGGTCAAGGCGGGCTATGCGAAATACGAGACCTTCCCCGTCTGGAATCTGCCGCTCAAGCACCCGGTCAACCTCGCCTACGAGGCGGCAACGGCAGACCTCTCCGACGTCAATATGATCGACCCCTACCACCTTGAGCAGTACGGCGTCACCACGGTCAACTATAACCGCGACATCGAGATCTTCCCCGTACTGGAGGCGATGTTCCGCAACATCTACGGCGAATGCCCCTACAAGAGCCCCACGGATATGGGCGTGAATATGGTCGGCTTTGCCATTGAGGATGACGAAGTCTGCCGCGAAGCTTCCCGGCAGGAGATCATCCGCCGCTACTTCAAAACGCTCTACGGCGTGCGCAGCGGCACATCGGATCAGCTGGAGCTGCAAAAGCTGGAGATCCTGATGAACAATCTCTCGCTGACGCCCGAAAACCGCCGCTGCGTCCCCGCAGCGCGCGCCCGGGCGGAAGAGACAGGCGAGCCTGCGGTCGCCATTGAGCTGCCGGACGGCACGATCATCACCGGCAAGACCTCCAAGCTCATGGGCTCATCCTGCGCGGCGCTTCTCAACTGCCTCAAGCATCTGGCAGGGATCGACGATGAAACAGACCTCATCGCCTCCAATGTTCTGATGCCGATCCAGAGCCTCAAGCTCAAGCATCTCGGCAACCACAACCCCCGCCTGCACACGGACGAGATCCTGATCGCGCTCTCGATGAGCGCCGTGACCAATCCCACGGCGGCACTCGCGATGGAGCATCTGCAGGAGCTCTACGGCAGCGAGGTGCATTCCACAGTCGTCCTCTCGCAGGTAGACGAGAATGTCTTCAAGAAACTCGGCTGTAATGTGACCTGTGAGCCCGTCCGTCAGGCGCACCGCCTCGTCAACACAAATGCTTAAACCAAAGCGGCGCACCGCCTCCGGTGCGCCGCTTTCTATCATATAGTGCCTTCCCCTTGGCTCTCCCTACGGGTACGCGAAGCGTGCGCCGCGGCGAGACGGTGTCCGAGCAAAGCGAGGACGGAGAGGGAAATCCATCAAATTCCGCCGCTCTGCGGCACACCGCATTTTGCATTCATTCCTTCACCATCGCAAGCAGCTTCTCCCGCGTGTTGTCCTCGGGATGCTCCAGTACGTGTGCAAGCAGACGTCCGAGGACCGCACCGACCTGCTTTCCTTCCACGCCGCGCACTTCCTTGCCTCCAACGGCAAGGTCCTTCAAAAACAGGCACTCGCCGCTCTGCAAAATCTCCTCCACGGCTTCACGTTCACCGCTCAGCGCAGCTGTGCAGCGCGCAACCGACTCTCCGTGTCTGGAGATCAGCCGCTTCCACGCAAGACGGTCCCGCTTCGGAAGATAGAGCGCAGCGCTTTCCTGCGCGGTGCGTCCGCATTTTTTGTCCAGTTTGAACCGCTCCCACGAAGCCTGCGGCCAAGCGCGGAAGAAGCCCGCCCAGCGCACCTCGCGAAGCCCGGGAAGCTCTGCCGGAGAGGGCTTGTCCTCCCCGTCCGCTATGCCGAACTCCGCAAGCAGTCCGAGCCGCGCCATCTCATATACTTTCTCCGGGTCATCGGAGAGCAGGGTCTTTTCCACCTCGTCGCGCACCCGCTCCGCAGACAGTCCTGCGCTCAGCTGTGCACAGCTGCGGATCGCACGATAGGTCTCTTCCTCAATTGTAAAGCCGAGCTGTGCGGAAAAGCGCAGCGCACGCAGCATTCTGAGCGCATCCTCGCGGAAGCGTTCTTCGGGCACGCCGACGCAGCGGAGCAGTTTCGCGGCAAGATCCTCTTTGCCGCCGAACACGTCCAGAACCGCGCCTGTCTCGTCCATCGCCATCGCATTCACCGTGAAATCGCGGCGCGCGAGGTCGTCCTCGACCGCGGCGACAAAACGCACGCTTTCGGGATGCCGTCCGTCACGGTAGTCTCCGTCCACGCGGAAGGTCGTCACCTCATAGGCGTTCTCTCCGTCCAGCACCGTGACCGTTCCGTGACGGATCCCGGTCGGCACACAGCGCGGAAACACCTCCATGATCTCCTCCGGCAGAGCGGAGGTCGTAATATCCCAGTCGTGGATCGGGCGTCCGAGCAGCGTGTCGCGCACGCAGCCGCCGACAAACCAGGCGGAGAACCCCGCCTCCTTCAGCCGCAGAAGAATATGATCCGGTCGTCTTTCCACAGGCGATCCTCCTTCCTGCACTCTTTTCTGTATCGTAGATGCGAAACGAAAAAAAAGCAAGCTTTTCTTTTTCTCTTGTTTTCCCAAAGGAAAAAGATTATACTGTTCTATGATTGGAGTGATCCGAATGAAAAGCGAAATCGTCTGTCCGATCGCGGCATATCTCGCCCCCGGCAAGCGGGCGCATCTGATCGGTATCGGCGGCGTATCCATGCGTCCGCTGGGCCTTGTGCTGCAGTCGATGGGCGTGCGCGTGACCGGCTCGGATATGAACGCCTCCGTCTCCACGCAGGAGCTCGAGAGCAGCGGCATCCGCGTCAGCATCGGTCACCGCGCGGAAAATATTACCGGAACGGACTGCATCATTCGCAGCGCCGCCATCCATAACGACAACCCCGAGATCGCCGCGGCGCGCGCGGCGGGCATCCCCATCTTCGAACGTGCGGAGGCGTGGGGCTGTCTGATGCGGGCATACCGCCACGCGATCTGCGTCTCCGGCACACACGGAAAAACCTCGACGACCTCGATGCTCTCGCATATTTTCCTTGAGGCCGACCGCGATCCCACTATTATGATCGGCGGAACGCTCCCCCTGCTCGGGCAGGGTCACCGCGTGGGAAACGGTGATGCGATCATCGCCGAGAGCTGTGAATACTGCAATTCCTTTTTGAGCTTCTTCCCCACCACCGCGATCGTTCTGAACATCGACGCGGACCATCTGGACTTCTTCAAGGACCTTGCGGATATTCAGTCCTCTTTCCGTCGCTTCGCGCAGCTTGTGCCGGAGGACGGCAATTTGATCGCAAACGCCGACGACCCCAATACAATGCAGGCGCTTGACGGGCTGAGCCCCGTCACCTTCGGACTCGGGGAGACCGCGCGTGTGCGCGGCGTGAACTTCTCCGAAGACTGGCGTTCGTTCGATGTTTTGACGGACGGCAAGCCGTACTGCCGGCTGGAGCTTCGCGTGTTCGGCAAGCACAACGCCATGAACGCGCTGGCAGCCTGCGCGGCGGCGTGGCTGCACGGGATCGACGGAGAGACCGCCGCGGCAGGTCTTGCCTCTTTCACCGGCGCGGGACGGCGTATGGAAAAGATCGGAGACTATCACGGCGCTGCGGTCTACGACGACTACGCCCACCACCCCCATGAGCTGCAGTCGCTGATCGACGCGGCGAAGAGTATGGGCTATCGGCGCATCGTCTGCGCGTTCCAGCCGCACACCTACACCCGCACCGAACTGCTTTTCGACGATTTCGTCCGCGAGCTTCGGCGTGTCGATCTTGCTGTCGTTGCGGAGATCTACGCCGCGCGGGAGCAGAATCTGCACAACATTTCCTCGCGGGACCTCGCGGCAGAGATCCCGGGCAGCATCTACTGCGCCACCCTGGAGCAGACCACCGAAACGCTGAAATCTCTGGCCAGGCCGGGCGATCTGATTTTGACGGTGGGCGCCGGCGATATTTACCGCGCCGGCGAGGCCATGTTTGACTGACATATCTG
>JAFVWG010000069.1 GCA_017501805.1 Oscillospiraceae bacterium | reverse complement strand
GGAGGCTCCCTTGTGTAAAGGGAGCTGTCAGAACCGCAGGTTCTGACTGAGGGATTGTCCATCCAATCGCGCGCAGCGCAACAACAAAAAGCCTTCCCCTCCGGGGAAGGTGGCTGCGGCAAAGCCGCAGACGAATGAGGTCTCCCGCCCGCAGGCGTATTTCAATCCTGCCGCAGGCACACCGCAATTTCTCATTGCGTACTTCCCGCCCCCGAAATCCTTAACAAAGCGTTCACAAACTGTGTGCGAATCGTTCACAATTCCCGCCGAACATCTGCTATACTGAACATAGAAGTTGTTTCCTCTCTTTTCCTTCTCTTTTTCTCTTTTTTCCTGTGCAAAGTCGGTCGGCGGTTCTCCCGCCGACCGACCTTTTTCTTTCTCCCGTGCTTGACTTCTTTTCGTACCGATAGTATAATTTGTTATACAAATCATACCACCGAGGTGAGGCAAATGGATCCGCTGAAAGGAAAATACGCCTGGACGGCGACCGTCGGAGAAAAGGGACAGATCGTCATCCCCAAGCAGGCGCGGGAGCTCTTCGGGATCAAGCCCGGGGATGTGCTCCTCCTGCTCGGAGACGAAAACCGCGGCATCGCGATCCCACCCAAGGACACATTTACCCATATCTTCAACAAGGCATTCCGGGAAGCGCAGGGTGACGACGAATGAAGCGCATCGCCTTTTTCTGTATCCCGGCGCACGGTCATACCAATCCGATGCTTGCCGTCGCGGCGGAGCTTGTCCGCCGCGGAAACACGGTGCGCTTTTATTCCTTCGCGCCGTTTGCGGAGAAGATCCGCGCCGTGGGCGCGGAGTATGTCTCCTGCGACGCCTTTCTCGCTCCTCTCTCGGAACAGGCGGAAACACGCCTGAAACGCGTCTCCGTCACGGAAATGACGGTGCAGGATCTGCGCATCACGCTTGCGATGAACGACTTTCTGGAAAAAGAATTTCGGGAATTTTGCCCGGACGCGGTCTTTTCCGATTCCGCCTGCTTCTGGGGCAAGCTGAACGCTTGGAAGCACGGCGTTCCCCTCGTGGTCTCGACCAGCACCTTCGCCTTCAATCAGCTCTCCTCGCAGTATATAAAACACTCTCTGCGTGAAACGGCGGATATGGTCTTCGGACTCGGACGTGTCGGAAAGGAGCTGAAAAAGCTCGAGCCCTACGGCTACCGTGTCAAAAGCGTACTCCGACTCGTCACGAACGACAACCAAACCGATACGATCGTCTATACCTCCCGACGTTTTCAGCCCTATGCGGCAAGCTTTTCCGACCGTTGTCTCTTCGTCGGACCGTCGCTCCTCACCCAAGCCGTTCCCAACAAGCAAAAAGCACGGCCGCTCGTCTACATCTCCATGGGAACCGTTCTGCACGACCGCCCCGCGCTCTACCGCAGCTGCATCGAGGCGTTGGGCGACCAAAACCTTGATGTCGTGATCTCCTGCGGAACTGCAATAGCCCCCGAAAGCCTCGGCATACTGCCGGACAACATCCGTGTGTTTCCCCGCGTGGATCAGCCGGAGGTCCTTTCCCGCGCGGATGTCTTTCTGACGCACTGCGGAATGAACAGCGTCTCCGAAAGTCTCCGAATGGCGACGCCGATGCTCCTCTATCCGCAGACGGGCGAGCAGCACGCCGTGGCGCGCCGCGCTTTCGAGCTGGGCGCGGGCGCATATCTGACAGACGACTCCGCGAGCGGTATCCGCACGGCGGTTTGGAACATTCTGAACGATCCCCAGTATACCGCCGCCGCGAAAATTTGCAGCGACGATCTTCGCGCCTGCAGCGGTGCCGCGGGCGCAGCGGAATTCATCGAAACCGCGCCGCACCCGGACTGTCCCGACCCGCTCCGGGCTTTTAACCGCAGCTGCGGAACGTATCAGCTTCTCTACTGGCTCTGCACCGCTTTGCTGATCCTTTTGCTCGGAACCTACGGCTGGCTCGTCGGCATCGCCGCGGGCGTGCTGCACCACCCCTTCCAAAAAGCCGTTCAGCACCACCTCTGCCGCTCCCTCTTCCCCGAATCACCGTAAAGAAAAAAGGACGCATCCGCGTCCTTTTTTCGTATTTATACAGTTCTCAGCGTCCAGATGATCTTCGCCATCTGCGCGCGGGTCAGAGAATCGTTCGGGCGGAATTCCGTCGCCGTCACGCCGCCGACAACATTCTTTTGGTACAGCGCGGTCACCGCAGGATCATCCGTGTCCGTAAAGGGATGGAAGCCGCCTTTGCCGAGCAGCTTTTTCGCCCTTGCCGCGATCCTGCAAAGCTCCAGCCGTGTGATCGCCCGATCGAGCTCCGCATCTCCATCCAGCCACCCCTCGTTTTTGGCGAGGGTCAGATACCCGCTTGCCCAATGCGTTCCGGTCTTCGCCTGCTCGGGCTTTCCGACCGCCTTCGCGATCAGCTTCAGCGCCTGTCCGCAGGTCAGCGTACCGTTCGGCTGAAACTCTTTTTCCGTCACACCGCTGATCGTTCCGTCTGCGGCGAGTTCATCCACGTAGCGGAAAAACCAGTCCGCACGCTTCACGTCGCGGAAGCGGTTCAGCGTCGCCTCTGTCCGCGTGCGCAGATTTTCAAAAGCCTGCGTGGGGCGCAGCGCAACGAAAAACGGCTTCGACAGCAGCTTTTCGACCTCGATGGGGTCCTCGCGCACCAGCTTTCCGCTCTTCAGCGCGATCAGATCCGTGCCGTCATAATAGTATGCGGTCGCGGTGATCTCCCGCACGGGCACTTCGGAAACCATGATCAGATCGCCGCACTGCAGGTCCTTCAGCCGCGTTTCCTGCACGCGCTCCTTGGTGTCCTTCGCGGTGTAGCGTCTGCCGCCGATCCAGTGCCGCACGACCATTTTGCCGACGGCGGTCTCGCGGTAGTTGTCGCGCAGGGTGTACAGCTCGTGACCGGGGATGTCCGCCTTGGTGCAAAGGATGTCGAACAGCTCCGCCATATCGGGGATCTCCGTCTCCACACCCATACCGTACCGATAGATGGCATTTGCCATGGCAGCACCTCTGAGTGAGCTCGCTCCGACAAGCTTTTGATTGATGGCGTCAAGGTTCTTCAGCGCATCCAGTCCCGCGCGCGAGCCGCCCACGACCGTGGTCAGGACCTTCATCGGGATCTCACCGACCATACCGCCGTCGGATACGATCTCCGCGCCCAGCGCAGCCGTCACTTTCACGTTCACGGTCAGCTTTTTCGTCTCTCCCGCAGGAACATCAAGCGTCCATGTGAGCGTCCGACCGTCGATCTGCGCATCGGGCGCCGCCAGAAGCTCCGTGCCCTCCGGCACAACATAGCGCACGGGCACAGACTTGAAATCCTGTTTTCCTTTGTTTTGGATCCTGAGCGTGTAGATCAGCTCGCCGCCGAGCTCCGCCGCACCGTAGCATCCGGTGTCGACGGTGTGGATGCAGCGCATCCACGGATATTGCATCCGCGTCCGCGCGGAGGGCGTGATGGCGCTCGGCTGATCGGGATCGTTCACCACGCGCAGGATGGTGTACATCCCGCGCTGCCCGAAGTAGCGTCCCTTGCCCTTTTGATGGAAGTATTTCTCGGCGCTCGCCTTTTTGACCGTGCCCTTCTTTTCGTACTGCTCCACGCCGGTCTGCATATCGTATTTCTTGCCGGAGGAGTGAAGAATATCCGCCTCTCCGTCGCCGTCGATATCCCCGACGAACAGCATCGCGTGTCCGCCGTTCGTCTCACTCGTTTGGGTGCAGTCCACCACAATATCACCGGGCTGCAGCAGCTTCCACGCCCGCTCCGCGGCGGCGTCCGCCTCGGCTTCGCTCACCTTGCGGTTGTCGAATCGGAACACAACGATCGGTCCTTTGACCTCATTCTGCAGATTTTTGGTCACACTGCGGCGCGGATCGCCGTGCAGCTTGTAGCCGAGCGCGTTGTAGAGCACCTCGAAGCAGTACTCGCTGCAGACGGAAAAGGTGGTCTGATCCGGAGTGGCGTCCTCCGGAGAAAAGTAGTGCGCGTGTCGGATGTTTCCGCCCTCATCCCGCGTATAGCCTGCGGAGAGCGGCATCGAATCGTACTGCTGATCTTTTCCGTTCAGGTAATACGCGATCGCGGTCTCCACGATCGCCCGCTGCTTCTCTTCTTTGCTGTCTGCCGCCGAGGCCGTTCCGCCAAGAAGTCCGCACAGCCCCGCCGCCGTGAGCAGCATCGCCGCCATACGTTTGAACCTACGCATACCGTATCCCTCCTGTTCCTATTCTTCTGATTTTATCATACAGAACACACAGCATTTGGTCAATCCCGGGCAGGAAAGATTTCCGTAAAGATTTCTGTTGTGCTTTGTTCCGTTTTCCGATATAATATCGGGAGATACTTCGAAGGAGCACCCTTTATGGAACGAAAACTCGTCATTTCCGGCGCACGCGCCAACAATCTGAAAAATATCTCTCTGGAGCTTCCGCGGGACCGTCTCATTGTCTTCACGGGGCTTTCCGGCAGCGGCAAATCCAGTCTTGCGTTCGACACGATCTACGCCGAGGGACAGCGCCGCTATGTGGAATCGCTCTCCTCCTACGCCCGTCAGTTTCTCGGGCAGATGGACAAGCCGGACGTCGACCGCATCGACGGACTGAGCCCCGCGATCTCCATTGACCAGAAAACCACCTCCAAGAACCCCCGCTCCACCGTGGGCACCGTCACGGAGATCTACGACTACCTGCGTCTGCTCTGGGCGCGGGTCGGCGTCCCGCACTGTCCGAAATGCGGCAAGGAGATCCGCAGGCAGACCGTCGACCAGATCGTTGACCAGATCCTCACGCTGCCGGAGGGCACGAAGTTCCTCGTCCTTGCCCCGGTCATCCGCGGCAAGAAGGGCGAGCACGCCAAAATTTTCGAGGACGCCCGCCGCAGCGGCTACGCGAGAGTGCGCGTGGACGGCAGCCTCTACGAGCTCAGCGAGGAGATCTCGCTCGATAAGAACAAAAAGCACCACATCGAGGTCGTCATCGACCGACTGATCATCCGCGCGGACCTCGGACCGCGTCTGACGGACTCCGTGGAGACCGCCGCGTCTTTGGCGGAGGGGCTGCTCCTCATTCATCGGATGGATACGGAGGAAGATATGCTCTTCTCGCAGAACTATGCCTGCGAGGACTGCGGTGTCAGCCTCCCGGAGCTCAGCCCCCGGATGTTCTCCTTCAACAACCCCTACGGCGCCTGTCCCGACTGCTCGGGTCTCGGCTCGCAGATCGCAGCAGATCCCGCGCTTGTGATCCCGGATCCCTCTCTCTCTCTGCTGCAGGGCGCGATCCGCGCAAGCGGCTGGAACAATCTGCGGGACGACTCCATCGCGCGGATGTACTTCGAAGCAATGGCAAAGGAGCTTCACTTCTCGCTCACCGAGCCCGTTTCCAATTTGTCAAAGGAAGCGATGCACGCGATCCTCTACGGAACGGGCGACCACAAACTCAAAATGTACTACGAGCGCGGCAACGGACGCGGCACCCTCGAAAAGAGCTTCGAGGGCGTCCTGCCCAATCTGGAGCGGCGCTATTCCCAGAGAACACAGTCCGATGCCATGCGCAAAGAGCTGGAAGAATGTATGATGGACGTCCCCTGCTCCTCCTGCGGCGGCTCGCGCCTCAACGAAATGAGCCGCGCGGTCACGGTCGGCGGTCTGCGCATCCACGAATTCTGCGCGCTTCCCGTGCGTGATGCGCTCGTCTTTCTGGAGAAGCTCGAGCTCTCGGGCGCGGCGCTGCTCATCGCCGCCCCCATCCTCAAGGAACTGCGGGCGCGGCTGAATTTCCTGCAGTCGGTCGGTCTGCAGTATCTGACGCTCAGCCGCGCGGCCGCCACGCTGTCCGGCGGTGAAAGCCAGCGCATCCGTCTCGCCACACAGATCGGCAGCGGTCTGACGGGCGTTCTCTATATCCTTGACGAGCCCTCCATCGGACTGCATCAGCGCGACAACGGAAAGCTGCTCGCCACGCTCAAGGAGCTGCGCGCGCTCGGCAACACGCTGATCGTCGTGGAGCACGATGAGGAGACCATCCGGGCAGCGGATCACATCGTGGATATCGGTCCGCGTGCAGGTATGGGCGGCGGCGAGATCATCGCACAGGGCACGCTTGAGGATATTATCTCAAACGAGCGCAGCATCACCGGTCAGTACCTCTCGGGAAAGCTGACCATCCCCATTCCCGCCGAACGCCGCAAGGGAAACGGAAAGTTCCTCACGGTGCGCGGTGCGCGGGAAAACAATCTGAAAAATATCGACGTCACCTTCCCGCTCGGCACCTTCACGGCCGTCACGGGCGTATCCGGCAGCGGCAAATCCAGTCTTGTCAACGAGATCCTGCGCAAAACGCTGGCGGGAAAGCTCAACCGTGCGCGTGTCCGTCCCGGTCTCTGCGATGGGATCGACGGGATCGAGGCGCTGGATAAGATCATCGATATCGACCAGAGCCCCATCGGGCGCACACCGCGCTCCAACCCCGCCACCTATACGGGTCTGTTCGATGATATCCGTGAGCTGTTCTCCTCCACCGCCGCCGCAAAAACGCGCGGCTATACCCCCGGACGCTTCAGCTTCAACGTCAAGGGCGGACGCTGCGAGGCCTGCTGCGGCGACGGACTGGTCAAGATCGAAATGCACTTCCTGCCCGACGTCTACGTCCCCTGCGACGTGTGCCACGGCAAACGCTATAACCGCGAAACACTCGAGATCACCTATAAGGGCAAGAACATCTCTGAGGTTCTGGATATGACGGCAGAGGAAGCGCTCGGCTTCTTCGAAAATCTGCCGAAGCTTCGGCAGAAACTGGAAGCATTGGTGCAGGTCGGTCTCGGTTATGTCCGACTGGGGCAGAGCTCCACAACGCTTTCCGGCGGCGAGGCACAGCGCGTCAAGCTGGCGACCGAGCTGAGCCGCCGCTCGACAGGGCGCACCATCTATGTTCTGGACGAGCCCACAACAGGTCTGCACACGGCGGACGTGCATCAGCTCATCGGCGTCCTGCAGGCGCTGGTCGACGCCGGAAACACCGTACTCGTCATCGAGCACAATCTCGACGTCATCAAGGTCGCAGACTGGGTCATCGACCTCGGTCCCGAAGGCGGTGACGGCGGCGGCACGCTCGTTGCCGAGGGAACACCGGAGACAGTCGCCGACTGTGCCGAAAGCTTCACCGGGCAGTACCTCAAACCCATTTTGAACGAACGGAGAGGCAAGCATGGATAACATCCACAAAGGTCACCGCGATCGGCTGCGCCGCCGCTTCCGCGAGGAAGGACTGACCCACTTTGAGGATCTGCATATTCTTGAGCTGATGCTCTTTCACGCTCTGCCGCGCAGGGATACCAGCCCCGTTGCACACGCGCTGCTCAAACAGTTCGGCTCGCTTGCGGGCGTACTGGACGCGCGAACCGAGGATCTGATGCAGGTCGCGGGGATCTCCGAAAATGCCGCGCTGTATCTGCGGATGTTCCCGCAGGTGATGCAGCGCTACCTGCACGAGCAGAGCGCCATCGGAAACATCCTTGCCGACACGGCGCAGTGCGGCAGATACCTGCTCTCCTGCTATTTTCAGGAGCGCGAAGAGGTCGTGTATCTGCTGTGTCTGGACGCAAAGTGCAAGCTTCTCGACTGCTCGCTCATCCATCGCGGGAGCGTCAACTCGGCAAGCGTCTCCGTGCGGAAGATCGTCGAGCAGGCGCTCCGCTGCAATGCGACCTCCGTCGTGCTCTCGCACAATCACGTCAGTGGCGTTGCGCTCCCCTCGCAGGAGGACCTGAGCACCACGCAGCAGCTGAAAACCGCGCTGGACGCGGTCGGCATCACGCTGACCGACCATATCATCGTCGCCGGCGACGACTTCGTTTCGCTCCGCGACACCGGCTGCTTCACCTGACATTCCCCGCACCCATAGTGGCGATTGTAAAATCGCCCGCCTGTCGCAAGGCAAAAGCCTTCCCCTCGAGGCGCGCGAAGCGTGCGCCGCGGTAGTGAATGACAGTCCGGCGGACTGTCAGAGCCGCGGCGGGACCGAGCCGCAGCGAGACAGGTGTCGCCGCAGGCGACGGATGAGGTGGAATCCGTGCCAACGGCACACCGCATCTCTTCACTCTTCCCTATTCACTTTTCGCTATTCCCTTCGCCGCAAAGCGGCGACAAAAAAACTCCCGACGGATGCTCCGTCGGGAGTTTTGCTTTACATATGTTCCTTAGGTCGTCGGCTGGTTGGCAGCTTCGATGATCTTCACGAACTTCTCGGCATCGAGGGAAGCGCCGCCAATGAGGCCGCCGTCGATGTCGAGCTTGGCCAGCAGCTCAAAGGCGTTCTTCTCGTTCATGGAACCGCCGTAGAGGATGGTGATCGCACGGGCGATCTTCGCATCGTAGAGCTTGCGGATGACCGCACGGATGGCGCAGCAGACTTCCTCAGCCTGGTCGGGCGTAGCGGTCTTGCCGGTGCCGATCGCCCAGATGGGCTCGTAGGCGATAACGACCTTCTTGATCTTGTTTTCGCCGACGCCGTTCAGCGCGGACTTGATCTGCATCGCGATCCACTCTTCGGTGATGCCGAGCTCTCTCTGCTCCAGGCTCTCGCCCACGCAGACGATGGGAACCAGGTCGGCGTCCAGAACAGCCTTCACCTTGGCGTTGACGTCCGCATCGGTCTCGCCCATCGCTCTGCGCTCGGAATGGCCGACGATGACATACTTGCAGCCTGCATCCACGAGCATATTGGCAGCGATCTCGCCGGTGTAAGCTCCGGAAGCGTTGGCGTTGCAGTTTTCGGCGCCGATGCCCACGCGGGTCTCACGCATAGCGCGGACAGCAGCGGGGATGCAGACGGCGGGCACGCAGAACGCGATGTCGCACCAACGTCCCTTGGGCATCATGCCCTTGAACTCCATCAGAAACTGCTTGGTTTCGCTGGGCGTCTTGTTCATCTTCCAGTTTCCGGCGATCAGCGTCTTACGGTATTTACGGTTCATTGCTCATTTTCTCCTCTATATCAATTTTCCCTTGCGGTAATGTTGTCAATCCATTATTTATCCTGCAGGCAGGCAATGCCCGGCAGTTCCTTGCCTTCGAGGAACTCCAGAGAAGCGCCGCCGCCGGTGGAAATGTGGGTGATGCGATCGGCAAAGCCGAGCTGCTCGCAGGCAGCCGCGGAGTCGCCGCCGCCGACGATGGTGATCGCGTCGGACTCGGCAAGCGCCTTCGCCACAGCGATGGTGCCCTTGGCGAGGGTCGGGTTCTCAAACACGCCCATCGGGCCGTTCCAAACAACGGTCTTGGCGGTCTTTGCAGCCTCTGCAAAGAGCTCCGCGGTCTCGTTGCCGATGTCCAGGCCTTCCTTGTCGGCGGGGATCTCGTTGGCCTTCACGACCGCAACTTCGATCTCAGCGTCGATGGGATCGGGGAAGCCGGCTGCAACAGTGGTGTCGACCGGCAGAAGCAGCTTGACGCCCTTCTCTTCGGCCTTCTTCATCATATCCTTGCAGTAGTCGATCTTGCTCTCGTCGAGCAGGCTGCCGCCGACGCTGTAGCCCTTCGCAGCGAGGAAGGTGTAAGCCATGCCGCCGCCGATGATGAGGGTGTCGACCTTCTCAAGCAGGTTGTTGATGACGTTCAGCTTGTCGGAGACCTTCGCACCGCCGAGGATGGCGACAAAGGGACGTGCGGGATCGGCGAGGGCCTTGCCCATCACGCCGAGCTCTTTCTCGATCAGGAAGCCGCAGACTGCGGGCAGATACTCCGCAACACCGGCGGTGGAAGCGTGGGCGCGGTGCACCGTGCCGAACGCGTCGGAAACGTAGAGGTCTGCCATATCCGCGAGCTTCTTCGCAAACTCGGGGTTGTTCTTCTCTTCGCCCGCGTCAAAGCGCAGGTTCTCGAGCAGCATGATCTCACCGGGCTTGAGGTCGGCAGCGATCTTCGCAGCCTCGTCGCTGACGGGCTCGAGGGCCTCAGCGATCTTGACTTCCTTGCCGAGCAGCTCGCCGAGACGCTTGGCAACGATCTTCATGGAAAGGGCGGGCTTCACTTCGCCCTTGGGCTTGCCCAGATGCGAGCAGGCGATGACCGCCGCGCCCTGATCGAGCATGTACTGAATGACCGGCAGAGCCGCCTTGATGCGGACATCGCTGGTGATGGTGCCTTCCTTGATGGGCACGTTGAAGTCGCAGCGGCAAAGGATCTTTTTGCCTTTGATGTCGACGTCGCGAACGGATTTCTTGTTGTAATTCATAGCATTTCCTCCGTTTATCATGTTCTATCGTGATCTCGCGCCTGCCGGGGTCGGCTTCGGCGCAGTTTTTGCTTCGGTGGATATTCTAGTCCATTTCCTCTGAAAAATCAACCGTTTTTCCGTAAAAATTTATTCTTTTCCGAATCATTGCCAAGGCAGTCAAAAAAGCCGCGCCGTGCTTTTACGTCAACCGTATTTTCCATAGGCTTCCGCACGTATTTGGAGCGATCACCCCACCGATGCTATATGATCCGTCGCTTGCCGCGCAGCAATTTCACGGATTCCCCCCCCCTCCGCGCCACATAAAAAAGGCGGTGCAGTCATAAAGACTGCACCGCTTTGTGTGCGTTTCATTCCTTTTCGGGGAACACCCCGAAAAGATCGTTTAGGCTCCGGATTCGTCGTCCGCTTCGTCCTTCTCCGCGAT
>JAFVWG010000068.1 GCA_017501805.1 Oscillospiraceae bacterium | reverse complement strand
GGCGTCAATGGACTGATAAAATAGACGGTGGAGCTTTTGGATGTCCGCCACGGTAATGGCGCCATCGTTCATCAGGGAAAACATATAGTCATAAGCAGCACCGTGACCTACCGCCTCGTAGACGTCCTTCAGAGGTTTACCACCAACGGTGAGACCGTCCTCAAGAAGAATTTTCGTCTCACTTTCGGTGAGAGTGTTTCCTTCGATGGCATTTGAAGACCACGTGAGACCTACACGGTAATAGTCGCGGGTCTGTTTTAACATTTCGCCTTCAAGAGGGCGAACCGTATCAAGCAAAGCTTTGTTATTGTCGATTTTTTCAAAAAGCGTCATTTCACATCCTCCACATATTCCATAATATCGCCTGGTTGACAATCCAGGAGCCTACACAGCTTCGAAATGGTACGAGTGTCCACGTTTCCGTCCTGCAGAGCCTTATCGAGAATATTCGCATTCACGCCGGCTTTGCGAAGATCGTATTTTTTGACGCCCTTCAGCTGCATGATTTTGTCGAGCTTCTGAAAAGAAATAGCCATAATCAACCTCTTTTCCGGATAATTCTGTAATTAATTATATCATATTTTTTGTACGATGTCAAGTACAATAGGCGAATACCCAGCAGGAAAGCAAAGATAATTCTCTAATTCCGAGAATATGGGAAATTTCACTCCTTAATGTCGAGAAGTCCCTTGCATTTTTGTACGAAAAATAGTACAATGCAGATACCGACAACGAAGGAGCCGAGGATAAAACAGAATGCGACAGTGCAAGTCGGGCAGAAGCGGTCAGAGCACCGGGGAAGCCGGCGGACGGTAACGGCTGCGAAAGGTAACCTCGGAACCTTCAAAAGCGGAAAATTTTTGAAAGAAGGACTAAACCATGAACGAAATCAAAATGTTATTCGATGCCTACGCAAACGGAAAGGACTACTCCCCGGAAACCGAGACCGCTCGCAAGCTGCACGACACCGTTTCCGACATTCTCCTCGAAATGCTCCCCACAAAGGAATACAAGGAGGTCGAAGCCAGCCTGAACGCATACAACAATCAGATCGAAGAGCTCGCTTTTATAAACGGCTTCAAGACAGCGGTGCGATTGTTCGCAGCCAGCGTCAAATAAGGAGGTACAGAGCATGGTTATTCAATTCAACGCTAAAGCGCAGGAACCGGAAAAGCGGATCCGCTACCTGATTACAATCGACGAAACCGAGACACCTTCCTACGTCAGCCGAGAACTTCAGCCGGGCGTTATCACGATTATGATCGCGGCCAGGACACCGGAAGAAGCAGAAGACATCAGGAAGGAAAGCACGGCGATCGTCAAAACCTCGGCATAGATAGGAATTGCACCATACCAGCACCGTACTTGCACAAATACAAAAGGCTAAAGGCACCGTAACGAATACGGTGCCTTTACTGTTTTTGACCGCTACAAAGGAGGTTTTCTTTGTTAGCTGTTGGAATCGGTAGACAAGGCAATATCGAACTGTAGAGTGCCGGTATATTCACCAGCGACAGAATGTGGCTCGATATGCGGTATTAAAGCGACCTCCACGATATCATACGCATTGTCAGGGGTGTATGTATGGACAGGGGTATCTAAACAAGTGTCCCAGTTGATACTAAACATATCGGCTGTACTTGCTCCTAAATCGCCGACCAAGAGCGAACATGTAATATAGCTATCACCATCAGACGAATAAAGCGGGAAGTCGTAAGTTTCCTCATCAAAAGAGGAGCGAGGAATAGAAATAACAACTTTTTCGCCTTCAATTAGATGGAGATAGTCAGCTCGTATTTCTAAACGATCGCCGTTAGTTATTGTAACAGAGCTCGGAATCGATATAGAATACTGACCGTGCAAAGTGTAGTGCACATCTACCGTCGTGGAAGGGATGCTTGGATCAACGAGAGCAGCCGAAGCGCTTAAGGAAAAGCAACTAACAACCAGAGCGAAGACCGTTACCAGAGCGAATAATTTTTTCATGGCATTACCTCCAAAATAAAGTGTGTTGTTGCACCATTGAGAGGGGTGCGGCTTTCATCAAGGCTATAGCAGTAATAAGTCAGCGTGGCATTATACGTACCTTCAGAGAGCGGCTCGGACAAAGATAGTTTATAAATTGCTTTGCCCGGTGCGATCAGACCAGAACGGAAAATTTCGCGCCCATCCTCAAGAGCGACAACCGCAACAAAGTAACATGGATTGTGAGCAGGGTTGAAAATATTCCCGCCGACTATGTTTTGATTTGCACGAATCGTCATTTTCTCGAACCCAGGAATGGAGATGTTCTCCGGATCGTCGCCGGTATCGTTTGGAAAATCGGTGATATCTTCGGCGTTTGGATCCTCAAAAAGACCTGGAGCGTCGGATGTAGGCGAGGATTTAAGTATCCAGAAGCCAACAATAACACCAAGAAGAACAATTACTACAAGAGCCAGGAAAAGAATTAAATACATTTTTTTGTGTTTCATAATGAACCTCCTTTGCTTTAGGTCAACTATATCATACTTCAAAGGCTGCTCATTTTCGAGGCAAACCGGGTGGGTGCTTTTTCCACCGGCGAATTGTAGAGTCTTCTGCAGGGCAGGCGTCCTCCGTGCCTGCAATTGTATCGTGTATCAGATGAGCTTCGTAATGCTTAACCGGGATCATGAAGTCCGGCAGCTCCAGATGCAGACGACGGCACCCAGGGCAACGGAGCCGCCGAAGAAGGTACCAGCGCTTCTCGCCAGAGCGATCAATGCAATGCCGCTTCCGGGAATCATATCCTGACATCAGAATACCGCAGGACGGACAGACCGGCGCCTCATTGCTTAAAACTTTATATGTATCCTCAGCATCAAGTTTTTGCACGGTGTATTTTTTTATAATAATCATCGGCGGTTCTGAAGAAGTCGACGGAGCGGCGACACAACATCGAATACACGCTCGAATAATAGAAAAAGGAGCCTCCCGCATGGACGTCGGAAGGCTCCTCGATGCATAAAAAGAGCAGGAAGGCAAAACAAAAAACGCAAATATCAATATTCAACTTTGTCACCGTTCGGAAGAATGAATGTACCCACGAAACGACAGCCGGAGGCTTCGGCGATTTGCTTCAATTCGTCCACGGTGAAGCTCCCTCTCTTCATTTTTTGAGATAGACTTTGCGGACTTCTCCCGGAATTACGCGCCAATTCCGCCGCGCTAATATTGAGCTTAATGCATAAAATTTTCAGCTGCTCGCTTATAGACATACAATCACCCCACACAAGAATATTATAAACGTTTTCGTTAACATTATCAATATGCACATTAACGATTTTTGAGAAAAACTACTCGAAAACAAAGAAAATTTTCTCGGTTTCCGTTGACTGAATTTCCGAATCGGTTTATAATTATGTTACCCAAATGAGAGGGGGAACGCCATAGTATGATGAAAAAATCGCAAATTGACTTCTGCGACTTCACATGGAACCCAGTCACCGGATGCAGATACACGTGCGAATATTGCTACGCCAGGAAGCTCGCGCGACGCTTTAGCGGTGATGCCAGATTGAACAAGAGCAGCAGTCAGTTAAAATACGATGCAGAAACCAAGACCTTCACACTACCGGCACCGTTCAAGAACGATGCCGGCAACGTGTCTTTATTTCCCGCAGGCTTCGAACCGACGCTCCACGAATACCGGCTGGAGATGATCGCCCAGAAGAAAAAGCCGGCGCACATTCTGGTCTGCAGCACAGCTGACCTTTTCGGAGATTGGGTACCCACCGAATGGATCACCCGCGTATTTGACGCCTGCAAGGCGGCGCCCTGGCACAATTACCTCTTCCTGACGAAGAACCCGCAGCGCTACTGCGAACTCGCAAACGCCGGGATCCTGCCGAAGGAGAAGAACTTCTGGTACGGTACCAGCGTAACCACCAAAGTGGCGCCATTCTTCGATGCCGAAGGCTACAACACGTTTGTGTGCATAGAACCGCTTCATGCCAATGTAGGAAGCACTGTCGGAAATTTCGGAGGATCCAGGTGGATAATCGTCGGAGCCGAAACCGGAGAATCTCGGAAGAAAATAAAACCGGAGCGGGAGTGGATCGAGAACATCATCGAAACTGCAGCGCTCACCCGCGCGGCCGTGCTTCTGAAGGACAGCGCAGAGATGCGCGAGGTATGGGGCGACGATTTAATTCAGGAATTCCCTCCGGAGCTTCAGCGCCCGGAGGAAGGACCGCTCCCCAGGTGTGAGAGCTGCGAGCATTGCAACATCATAGTGCAAGGTAAACGAGGAAAGAATCGCTGGTGCACGATCGGCTGGAAGGAAGAGCCAGAACGTACCGCTCCAGGAGAAGCGCGACACATACCGGGACATTATGCGAAGCAGTCGCCGCTCTGGTGCCCTTTGCGAATAGGCTCACAGAGGAGAGGTGCGGCAACCGAATTATTGAGTGCTTCAGAGCTACCGGGCGTGGAACCAAAATGGGAACACCACGCCGAACAGATGCAAAAATATCCTGCTAAAAGG
>JAFVWG010000067.1 GCA_017501805.1 Oscillospiraceae bacterium | reverse complement strand
ACCGACGTCGAGTGGCTCGACCTCGGAATGCCGGAGGCACTCTGGGTGATGCGCGTGAAGGAGTTTGGTCCCTTGATCGTTTCGATCGACACGCAGGGCAACAACCTTTTCGAGAACAACAAAAAGATCTTCCGCGAGCGGATGGAAAAGATCAAATTCTGATGACACCGCTTCGGAGCTTATAACGCAAATGAGACCCGTGGACGAAAAGCCGTCCGCGGGTCTGCTTTTTGCCGGAAAACGGGATTTCGGGATTGAAGAGAAGCCTTGTTCCGTGCTATAATGAAAAGCGACATAATGAAAAAGGAGCGCGAGGTTTATGAAATTTATCGCAACGGGCGACACCATTGTCACCTGCCCGTATACAAAAAATTACGAGGGTTACCGCGAGCTTGTCGACTTCATTCGCTCGGCAGACGTGCGGATGAACAATATGGAATGCCCGCTCTCCACGGGTCCGAGCCGCGTCTCCGCGTTTTCCGGCAGACCCTGGATGCGCGGCGAGCCGACGCTGCTTGACGATATCGCGGAGTTCGGCTTCAACTGCTACAGCTTTGCAAACAACCATAGCCTGGACTATTTCTATGACGGACTGCTCAGCACGCTCAGCGCGTTTGAGGAGAGAGGACTTCCCTACGCCGGTGCGGGCAGAAGCCTCACGGAGGCAACACGGCACTGCAGGACCGTCACGCCGAACGGCACGCTTGCGATGGTCGCGGTGTTTTCTACGTACGATACCATCGCGCTGAGCGCGCAGGCGGGTGACGCCAAGGGCAGCATCCTGCCCCGTCCGGGCGTGAATATGCTCCGCCATCGCATCCGCTTCAGCGTGACGCGGGAGCAGATGGACCGGCTGCGCGAGATCGCGGACGCGGCGAAGATCAACAGCCGTCTGAAGAACCGCCTGAAGCTCGGCTCCGTCAAGATCAACGAGGACACCTTCCCGTTCGGCGATATGGAGTTCTCCGTGGGTGAGCCCGGACGGACGAGCGAGCCGAATCCATACGATATGGAGCGCCTGGAGGCGGCGGTCAGAGCCGCTGTCGCGGACGCCGACCGCACGGTCGTCTATCTGCACAGCCACGAGTCCAAGGGCGAGTCCGACGCGGAGCCGGATTTCTACGCCGAGACCTTTGCACGCGCCTGCATCGACTGGGGCGCGGATGCGGTGGTCGGCAGCGGCACGCATCAGGCAAAGGGCGTGGAGTTCTACAAGGGAAAACCCATTTTCTACTGCATGGGCAACTTCTTCTTCCGTCCCTTCGATATGCCGGAGTACCCGAACGAGTGGTACGACCTGTATAAGATGGAAAAGACGCTCACGCCGCGTGAGGCGGAGCAGCGCCGCACGAAGAACGGCACCATCGGTCTGGTCACGCAGCGCTACTGCTACCGCGGTCTTGCGCCGATGATCGAGTGGGATGACGACGGCAATCTCAAGACCTGTGCCGCGCTCGCCGTGGGACTGGGCTTCGACGACGCCGCCGAGACGCGCGGCTTCCCGCGTGTCGCAAATGAGGAAGACACGCAGGCTCTGTTTGAGCAGATGAAGCTGCTCTGCGAGCCCTACGGAACGAGGGTCACCCTGAAGGACGGCCTGATGCATTTCTCCGCGGAATAAAAACATAGAAAAGCCTCTGGGAGTTGATCTCAGAGGCTTTTTGCCGCCGGGGGCGGAAATGTTGAATATTGAAGACTGAAAATTGAAGAATGAAAAATTGCGGTGTGCCGAAGGCACGGATTGAATGGACAATCCCTCAGTCAAAACCTGCGGTTTTGCCAATTGCCTGCGGGCAATCCGGTCGCGGCTCTGACAGTCCACCGGACTGTCATTCACTACCGCGACGACGCTTCGCTTACCCTTTGCACAAGGGAGCCTTTAGTACGGCGTTGTTTTTAGGCTTTGAGGAGGCTTACGAGGGCGTCGCCCGCGATGACCGCGATCTTAAAGGTTTTCATAAGAAAAAGCCCCTTGCTTTCACTTGCTTATCGGTTATATGCGAAAAGGGGTGCAAGGTCAATGAAATCTTTGTGCGGGGATGTTGCTTTCCCCACGAAAGACTGCTACAATAAAAATCGATAAAAAAGGGGGTGATGTTTTATGAACGTACAGATTTTGCAGCTGCTGGAAGGCGCGAAGCAGGCGCGCGGTCTGACCGTTGTGATCGACGTCTTCCGCGCATTTTCTCTGGAGTGCTATCTGGCTTCCATGGACGCGGCGGAGCTGCGCCCCGTCAGCTCTCTGGACGACGCGCTCGCATGGCGCGAAAAAGACCCCTCTGCGGTGCTGGTCGGTGAGCGCGGCGGCGCCATTTGCGCGGGATTTGACTT
>JAFVWG010000066.1 GCA_017501805.1 Oscillospiraceae bacterium | reverse complement strand
GAAGATCTCCGGAAGCGAGCGCGCCCGATAACCGATCTCAAAGCGAAGGAGCGCGAGCGAAGCGGTAAAAGCGCGGAGCAGATCCTGTTCGCGTTTTAATTCGGAAGCGGCGGTAAAGCCGACCGCGCTGCAGCCGAGAAAGATGAACAGAGCACCGAGCAGTCTAAGCATCGTCGGGAACGGAAACGGCAGACCAACTGTGATCGGATTTGAGCAGAATGAGCGATGAAAAAATACGCGATCGCAGGATGGTTCTGTAGATGGGGCGTGTTTTGAGATCTTCGACCCGTTCAAGGTGTACCGTGGCAAGCAGTTTGACGCCGCAGTATGCTCCCGCGATGAGCGCAAGAGCATCTTCTTCCCGCGTGATCTCATCCACCGCGATCCATTGCGGATCCATCGTCCGAAGGAGCATATCAACGGCATGCGCTTTAGGACAGCCCGTCATCACATCCGTATGCTCTCCAATGTCAAACTGGGGCTCGCCCTTGCGGCAGGCGGCAAGCTCTCCACGCTCGTCCGCAAGCCCGACCCTCTGCTGCGCTTCCGAAGAGAGCAGACGGACGCATTCGCGCAGAAACGTGGTTTTACCACTCCCGGGCGGACCCGCGATCAGCGTGGAGCGTGTCGGGGTAACGGCATTTCCCTTCCTCTGCGCGGCGATCCGAATGCAGACGGAGGACACATATTCCACGCCGCGGATCGCTCCGTTTTCGACGATCACGGTGCCGCAAACGCCGATCCGGTGTCCGTCGGCGAGTGTGATATACCCATGCTTCAGACTTTCCGCCGCGGTATAGAGCGAACCGTTTGAAGCCGCGCGAAGCAGCCGTTCGAGATCCTCCCGACTGATGGGCGCATCACAGTGCGCAAGCCGTACTTCCCTCCCGCCGATGACCACGCACGGCGGCTGCCGAACGCGCAGACGCACCTCTTCCGGCGCACCCTGCGGAAGCTTTTCCACTTCGCGCCGCACTATCTCGGGAAGGATCTGCAGATAGCTGTTCATATGTACCGCCTCCACTAAAGAATATGTGACGCCTGTACAAGCTATGATAAAAAGAAACGCGCCGCAGACTGCGGCGCGTTCGGAAGATATGTCGTTATGGATTCGGATGCTTGCGGACCGTGACGATCCGGTAGATCGCCGGGCAGAGAATCATATTCAGTCCGACTTCCACGAGGAAATTGATCCCGACAAGGGTGAAGAGCATATAATGCACGACTTCCGTGCCCGCTGCCCACTCAAGCAGAACGGAGCGGAACGGAAACAGCAGAAACAGGCAAAAGGCCGCGGTATTGGCAACCGGAGCGCTCAGTGCGCCGAGAACGACGCCGAGATAGCTCGACTTCTTTGCGACAAGGCGATAGACCGCTGCGGAGCAAAAGCCCGCCAGCATCGCTTTGAGGAAGCAGAGCACCGCTGTGAGCAGCGGGTTTGCCGTCCAGAGAACAGCTCCGCCGGGATCGGCGCCGCTGATGCAGCCGGCGACCGTCAAAGCGCCGAAAACAGCGCCGAGAAAGAGCCCTGCCCCGGGTCCGTAAAGGACGCCGCCGATGACGATCGGAACGAGCACGAATGAGAACGAGACAGGTCCGATGTGGATCATACTGCCAAAGAGCTGCAGGACGACGATGATCGCCGCCAGGATCGCAAGTGCGACCATTTTTGCCGTGTGGTTAGATCTTGTGTTTTGCATACGTACCTCCTTGCTGTCGCTCACGCAGGATGCGACGCTCATACATGTTTAATGCAAATCGTTGAGTTCTTCCGGGACAGGTGGGTTCTCTTCTCCTCCTTCCTTCATTTGCTCCCACTGTTCTTTCGTAATGCGTATTTCACGCGGCTTCGATCCGCTGAAGGGACCGACGATCCCGCGTTCTTCCATTTCGTCCACGATCCGGGCTGCACGCGCATAGCCGAGCTTCAGGCGTCTTTGCAGCATAGAGACGGAAGCCTGTCCGATCTCCAGGATCACATCGACTGCCTGAGGAAGCAGCTCATCTCCTTCCGAAGGAAGGGCTTCGGCGGCGCTGTCTGCGGAGGAAGCGCCGTTCTTGCCGCTCTGCGCGGCGTTCTTTTCGATCTGAGCCGTAACGGCGTCGTCATATTCGCTCGTGGTATTTTTGCGGATGAAGTCCACGACGTGCTTGACTTCGCTGTCGGAAATATAGCAGCCCTGAACACGGATCGGCTTGCCCTGTCCGAGCGGAGCATAGAGCATATCTCCCCTGCCGACCAGCTTTTCCGCGCCCATTGTGTCCAGAATGATGCGCGATTCCATCGCGGATGCGACCGCAAAGGCGATTCGGGACGGAATGTTCGCCTTCATAAGTCCCGTGATGACGTCTGCGGAAGGACGCTGCGTTGCAATGACCAGGTGGATGCCTGCCGCACGACCCATCTGTGCCACACGGCAGATGGATTCTTCGACTTCCTTCGCGGCAACGAGCATCAGGTCTGCCAGCTCGTCGATCACGACCACGATGCGCGGCATTTTTTCGTATTCGTCCGAGCCGGTCGCCATCTTGTTGTAGGAGTCGAGATCGCGGACGCCGGCGTTCGCCATCATACGGTAGCGGCGCATCATCTCGCAGACCGCCCACTGCAGCGAGCCGGAAGCCTTTTTCGGATCGGTCACAACGGGGATCAGCAGATGCGGGATCTCATTGTAAACGCCGAGCTCGACCATTTTCGGGTCGATCATAATGAGCTTGACGTCGCTCGGCTCGGCACGGTACAGGAGCGAAACGATCAGCGAGTTCATACAGACGGATTTACCGGAGCCCGTCGTGCCTGCGATCAGCAGGTGCGGCAGCTTGCCGATGTCGCCGACGATGTTGCTGCCGCCGATATCCTTGCCGACGGCGAAGGAAATGCAGGACTTGCTTCCCGCAAACGACTCGGAATTGATGACTTCGCGGATATGGACAGGCGTGACGAGCTTGTTGGGCACCTCAACGCCGACAACGGAGATCTTGTCGGGGATCGGCGAAATACGTACGCCGGATGCGCCGAGCGCGAGCGCAATGTCGTCGGCCAGTCCCGTGATACGGGAGAGCTTAACACCGCGGTCGAGCTCCAGCTCATAGCGCGTGACGGAAGGTCCGCGCACAACGTTCATAATGTGTGCGTCGATATTGAAGCTTGCAAGGGTATCGTTCAGCCGCTCGGTATTGGCGCGCATTTCGGAAGTGCCGTCGACCCTTCCGCCGCTGCCGGAATCCAGCAGCTCGATCGGAGGATAGACGTATGCGGGTTTTTCTTCCTGTGCGTTTTCTTCGATTTCACGCGCGACGCTCAGCGTTGCCTGCTGTACATCTTCTTTCTTGAGCTTCTGCGTTTCCGTCTTTTCGGCGACTTCCTCGGCCGTGATCATCTCGAACTCGGCAGGTGCATGCGTATCTGCGGTTGTCTGCGCCTCCTGCTGTTCCTGCTGCAGGAGCAGCTCGTCCGGCGAGATGGGCTTGGAACGCTTTTTGCTCTCGGGTTTTGCCGCAGGCGCAGGTGCCGACTCGGTCAGCGGATCATCGACCGGGAGATCGATATCGACAGGGCGCACCCGTCTTTGCTGCACACGCTCGTTCTGCTTTCGCGCAACGTGGTCTACGATGACCTGAGCGGGGTCGGGGTGTTCCCTCTTCGGCTCGTCATAATCGAGCCTCGGGCGCTGACGAATGGCTTTGATGATGCCGGACACGGTCATATTCAGAGCAGTCAGCAGCTCAAATACAGCGGAGATCAGAAGGAGCAGGATCGCAAGTACACGGCTGACAGCAGTGCTCAAAAGCATTGCGAAAAATCCGGAGAGCGCTCCGCCGCTCTGCCCTTCCATTCCCGATCGGAAGAGCTCTGCGAACATGGAAATGCTCCATTCGGGCTCCGCGGGTTTTCCGAACAGGTGGACAAGGCATCCGACCGTCGCTGTAAGCAGGAACGAACAGATGACACGCATCCGGACAGGTCTTCCGTCGTGCGTCAAAAGGATCCATGCGGAAAGCAGCAGCGTGACGGGCAAAGCATAAAAGCCGCCGCCAAAGAGTCCCCGCGCACCGAGGCGCAGCCAGTCCGTAAAGGATGACTGCACGCCGAAGCAGCTGAACAGCGCGATCAGAAAGATCAGCAGGCAGATGTAGCCGCCGATCTCTCTGCGGATCGGTTTCTTTTTCTGCTGCTTTTTAGAGCCGCCTTTGCGCGTGCGAGCGCCAGTATAGCGTTTTTTTCCGCGTCCGGTTTGATTGGCCATATCTATGTAT
>JAFVWG010000065.1 GCA_017501805.1 Oscillospiraceae bacterium | reverse complement strand
GCCCTACTCCCACAATGTCGGCACCTGCTACCGCTGCCATAATGACGTTGAGCCGCTCATCTCCGCGCAGTGGTTCGTCAAAATGGAGCCGCTTGCGAAGGAAGCCATCCGCGTTGTCAAGGACGGCACGATCAAGTTCGTTCCCGAACGCTTCACCAAGACCTACACCAACTGGATGGAAAACGTGCACGATTGGTGCATCTCCCGCCAGCTCTGGTGGGGACATCAGATCCCGGCATGGTACTGCGATGACTGCGGACATATCAATGTCTCCCGAGAAGACCCGACCAAGTGCGAAAAGTGCGGCTGTGACAGACTGACGCGTGAGGAAGACGTGCTGGTCACCTGGTTCTCCTCGGCGCTGTGGCCGTTCTCCACGCTCGGCTGGCCCGCAAAGACGCAGGATCTTGACTATTGGTATCCGACTTCCGTGATGGTCACGGGCTATGATATCATCTTCTTCTGGGTCGCGCGTATGATCTTCTCCGGTATGGAGCAGATGAAGAAGGAACCGTTCTCCACCGTTCTCATCCACGGACTTGTCCGTGACGACAAGGGCAGAAAGATGTCCAAGTCTCTCGGAAACGGCATCGATCCCCTCGAGATCGCGGAGCAGTTCGGCGCGGACGCGCTGCGCTTCAACCTCATCACCGGCAACAGCCCCGGCAACGATATGCGCTTCTTCACCGAAAAGTGCGAGGCGATGCGCAACTTCGCAAACAAGATCTGGAACGCCAGCCGCTACGTGCTGATGAACCTTTCGATCGACGAATGCGGACTGCCTGCTGCAGAGAAGCTCCACGCCGAGGACAAGTGGGTGCTTTCCAAGCTGAACACCCTCATCCGTGACGTCACGGACAATATGAACAGCTACGAGCTGGGTGTTGCCTCCGCAAAGATCTACGACTTCATCTGGGACACCTACTGTGACTGGTATGTTGAGCTGACGAAAGCAAGACTCTACGCCGATGATGAAGACGACAAGAAGACCGTTCAGATGGTGCTTGTGTATGTGCTCGACCGTCTCCTGCGTCTGCTGCATCCGTATATGCCCTTCATTACGGAAGAGATCTGGCAGGCGATCCCGCACGAGGGCGATTTCATTATGAAGGCCGAGTGGCCGGTCTATGACGAAGCACTCAGCTTCCCGACGGAAGAGGGCGAGATGGAAGTCGTTATGGAAGCCATCCGCGCCATCCGTGCACGCCGTGCGGAGATGAATGTGCCGCCCTCGAAGAAGGCAACGCTCTATGTTCTTTCCGACAAGGCTGAGTCTTTCCGTCTCGGTCAGGCGTTTATCAGCCGACTGGCATACGCGCAGGAAGTCGTCCTCTGCGACACGGAGCCTGAGGGATACGAAAAGATGATCAGCGTTGTCACGGCTGATGCAAAGCTCTACCTGCCGCTCGATCAGCTGATCGACCTTGACAAGGAGCGCGAGCGCATCGCCAAGGAGAAGGAAAAGACGCTCGGCGAGATCGCATTCTACGAAAAGAAGCTCTCCAACGAAAACTTCGTCAGCCGTGCGCCGGAAGCGGTCGTCAATGCGGAACGTGCGAAGCTCGAGAAGGCGAAGGCTCTGCTGGAGGGACTTATGCAGGACGAAGCACGTCTCGGCTGAAGACCTACCGAATTCTACAGTTTTTTTTCCTGAATAAAACTATAATGGACACACACCGATTGGTGTGTGTCCATTTTTTATCGGAAGGAGTGCGTATATGACAAGCTTTGTGCAGGACAAGCAGCTGACGATCGCACTGTGCGGCGAGATCGATCACCATCGTGCGGGAGAGATCCTGCGGACCATTGCGGAGAAGATCGATGAATATCTTCCGCGCCAGTGCATACTGGACTTCCGTGATGTCACGTTTATGGATTCCAGCGGCATTGCGATCGTCATCCACGCGGTGCGCCGCGTTCGCGAACTGGGAGGACGGCTCAGACTGCAGAATGTCCCGCCGCAGGCGGAAAAGGTACTGCGTGCCGCAGGCGTGCAGAGAATAACGGAAATCACAGGAGGAGTTCACTGTGAAGCAGAGTGAAAACTATTTACTGATGGAGTTTCCGAGCAGATCCGCAAACGAGGGCTTTGCGCGCGCGGCAGTCGGCTGCTTTGCCGCACGGCTCGATCCGACGATGGAGGAATTGGGCGATATCAAAACAGCGGTATCCGAGGCTGTCACGAACTGCATCGTCCACGCATATCCCGACGCCTACGGTCCGATCCAGATCCGCTGTAAAATTCTGAAGGGGAACGTGCTGGATATCCTTGTGAAAGACCGCGGCTGCGGGATCGCAGATCTGAAACAGGCAATGAAGCCGATGTTTACAACGGGAACGGAGGAACGAAGCGGAATGGGCTTTACCATTATGGAATCCTTTATGACATCTCTTCGCGTAACGAGCACGCCGGGAAAGGGGACAAGCGTACATATGCGCCGCAGGATCGTGGATCGGGGCGAGCCGCGTTGACAGAGAATTTTTCGGAACTGCTTGCCCGAGCGCAGTCCGGATCGACCGAGTCGATGGAAGCGCTCATCGCGGAAAACTCGGGACTGATCTGGTCTGTCGTGAAGCGCTTCACAAATCACGGAACGGAGGCGGAGGATCTCTTTCAGTTGGGATCGATCGGTTTTATAAAGGCCGTGCAGGGCTTCGATCCGCAATACGGAACACAGTTTTCGACCTATGCCGTTCCGAAGATCGCCGGTGAGATCCGAAGATTTCTCCGTGATAACGGCGCTGTCAAGGTCAGCAGAACATTAAAAGAACGCTCCGCATCCATCAAGGCGGCGCGTTCTCGTTTCATATCCGAGCAGGGAAGAGAGCCGAGTGTCGGAGAGCTGTCCGAAGTGATGGAGCTCACACCGGAAGAGATCGCGGGCGCGGAATTATCCACCGCTCCGCTCGCATCACTGCAGGAGGAGTGCGGAGAGAACGGATTTACGCACGAGGCTGTCCTCAGCGACGGATATACGGAAGAACGCGTTCTCGATCACGTTTGTTTGCGGGATGCCATAACGCGCCTGCCGGAACGGGAGCAGAAGGTCATCCGTCTGCGCTATTATCACGATCTCACGCAGGAAAAAGCCGCGAGGCTTCTCGGTGTTTCACAGGTGCAGATCAGCCGGCTCGAACGAAGAGCGATCGAACTGCTCAGGGATGAATTCTTCGTTTCTGTCTGACGTTTTCACTCGACAAAAGTTGCTTGATGGTATAGAATAGAAGCATCAAACATAATGGGTGAAAGTATGACAGAATTAGAAAATAAAAGATATCTTAACGCCCGCAAGCGGCTGCTTGAAAAGCGTTTTGCAAAGCTCAACGACCGTCAGCGCGAAGCGGTGCTTGCGACCGAAGGGCCGACGCTGATCCTCGCGGGCGCGGGCAGCGGAAAGACGACTGTACTTATCAACCGTATCGCGAATGTGCTGACCTTCGGCAGAGCGAGCGACAGCAGCGAGATCCCCCCGTATGTGACTGCGGAGGATGTTGCGTTTCTGGAGCAGTATCTCGCAGATCCCGACGAGTCGCTTCGCGAACGTGCGGAGGAGCTTTGTGCGGTGGAGCCTGCCGATCCCTGGCGTGTGATCGCGATCACCTTCACAAACAAAGCGGCAAACGAGATGAAGGACCGACTGAGTGCGATGCTCGGAGAAAGGGCAAGGGAAGTCTGGGCAATGACCTTCCACTCCGCCTGCTGCCGCATTTTGCGGAAGGACGCCGAGCGGATCGGCTTTGATTCGCACTTTGCCATCTATGACACGACGGACTCCAAGCACGTCATCAAGACTTGTATGCAGGAGCTGTCCATCGACGAGAGCAGCCTTCCCATCCGCTCTGTACTGAACGCCATCAGCCGCGCAAAGGACGAAATGCTGACGCCTGCCGATCTGAAAAAACAGGCGGAGCTGAAGAATGATTTCCGTCTGCGAATGATCGCCACGATCTATGAGCGCTATCAGGAAAAGCTCCGTCAGTCCGACGCGATGGATTTTGACGATATCCTTCTTATGACCATCCGTCTGCTGCAGGAGAATGAAGATATTCGCGACTACTACAAGCATCGCTTCAGCTATCTGCTTGTGGACGAATATCAGGATACGAACCGTCTGCAGTATCTTATCGTCTCCCTGCTCACAGGCGTGAAGAACAATGTCTGTGTCGTCGGTGACGATGACCAGAGTATTTACAAGTTCCGCGGCGCGACGATCGAGAACATCCTGAATTTTGAGGGGGATTTCCCGAATACGCGCGTGATCCGTCTGGAGCAGAATTATCGCTCCACAACGTCCATACTGAACGCCGCCAATGCCGTGATCGCCAATAATCTCGGCAGAAAAGGCAAGACGCTTTGGACGGAGAATCCTCCCGGCGATCTGATCGAGGTTTTTGAAGCGCCGGATGAGCGGGACGAGGCAATGTTCGTTGCCGACCGGATCTTCCGTGCTACGCGAAACGGTGACAATTACCGAGACTGCGCTGTGCTCTACCGCACGAACGCTCAGTCGAACGCGCTGGAATATGCGATGCAGCGCTCCGGCATCCCGTACAGGATCATCGGCGGACATCGCTTCTTCGATCAGGCGGAGATCAAGGATATGGTGGCGTATCTCTATGCGATCAGCAATCCTTCGGACAACTTCCACCTGCGCAGGATCATCAATCAGCCGCCGCGCGGCATCGGTGAAAAGACCATCGAAATGATGGAGCGGCAGGCGGAAGCATCCGGAAGATCTCTTGCAGAGATTGCGGGGGATGCGAAGAACTATCCGAGCCT
>JAFVWG010000064.1 GCA_017501805.1 Oscillospiraceae bacterium | reverse complement strand
TCGCCGTCGGTATGGCGACGAACATCCCGCCGCACAACCTCACCGAGGTCATCGGCGCCGCGCTCTGCATTCTGGAAAACCCCGAGGCGACCCTCGAGGATCTGATGGAGCACGTCAAGGGTCCGGACTTCCCGACCAGCGGCATCATCGTGGGCAGAAGCGGCATCCGTCAGGCCTACGCCACCGGCCGCGGACACATCCGTGTCCGCGCGCGCACGAACTTTGAGACCTTCGGACAAAACCGCACCCGCATCATCATCACGGAGCTGCCCTATCAGGTCAACAAGCGTCAGCTCATCGCCTCGATCGCAGAGCTGGTCAAGGAAAAGCGCATCGAGGGCATCAGCGATATCCGTGACGAGACCGACGACCGCGGCGGTATGCGCGTGGTCATCGAGCTGAAGCACGACGCGAATCCGCAGATCGTGCTCAACCATCTGCTCGACCAGACGCAGATGCAGACCACCTTCGCCATCAATATGCTGGCGCTGGTCAACAATCAGACACAGCCGCGCATCCTTTCGCTGCGGCATATCCTTGACGAATACCTCGCCTTCCAGCAGGAAGTCATCGTGCGCCGCACCAAGTACGACCTGCAGAAAGCACTCGACAGAATGCATCTTCTGAAGGGTCTTCTGATCGCGCACGCCAACATCGACGAAGTCATCAAGATCATCCGCGAGAGCTACGACAATGCGAAGGAGCGCCTGATGGAAGCCTTCGATCTCAGCGAGATACAGGCACAGGCGATCCTCGATATGCGCCTGAAGCAGCTGCAGAAGCTCGACCACGAGAAGCTGCAGGGAGAGTACGACGAGCTGGAAAAGGCCGTTGCCTACTACCGCGAGCTGCTTGCCGATCCCGACAAGGTCCGCGGCGTCCTGCGCGACGAGCTGACCGAGCTGCGCGACCGCTACGGCGACGACCGTCTGACCGAGATCACCGAGGCGGAGGACGATATCGAGGACGAGGACCTCATCGAGGAGAAGCTCTGCTGCTTCACCCTCTCCGAACAGGGCTACATCAAGCGCCTCGGCGCGGACGTCTACCGTTCGCAGCATCGCGGCGGCAGAGGCGTGAGCGGACAGACGCTCAAGGACGAGGACTGGATCAAGAACATCTTCGTCGCATCCTCGCACGATCTCGTGCTGTTTTTGACGAACCAGGGACGCGTCATCAGCCGCAAGGGCTATCGCATCCCCGAGGCGTCGCGTACCGCGAAGGGTACGCCCGCCATCAACATCCTGCCGCTCAAGCCGGGTGAGAAGATCTCCACGATGGTGATGACCCACGGCTTCCCGGAGGACGAATATCTGATGATGGTCACGCGGATGGGCACGGTCAAGCGCCTGCGCCTGTCGCAGCTGGACACCAACCGCTCCACGGGCATCCGCGCTCTCTCGCTCGACGAGGGAGACGAGCTGGTTTCCGCTTTCCGCACCACGGGTGAGGACAAGGTCGTGCTTGCCACGAAGCGCGGTATGGCGATCTGCTTCTCGGAGACCGATGTGCGCCCGATGGGACGCGACGCCGGCGGCGTGCGCGGCATCACCCTGCAGGAGGACGACGCGGTCGTCGGTGCGGAGCTCTACGCCGACGGTCTGCAGCTGCTCACCGTGACGGAGCGCGGCTTCGGCAAGCGCACCGGTCTGGAGGAATATCTCCGCACCGGTGAGAACGGTGTGCGTACCGCGCAGGGACGCGGCGGCAAGGGTCTGCGGAACTACAACCTGTCCGAACAGACAGGTCTCGTCGCGGCGATCCGTGTGGTCTCCGGCGAGGAGGACGTGCTCCTCATCTCCGACAACGGCACGATCATCCGTACCTCGGTCGGCGATATCAACGTCTACAAGCGTGACACCAAGGGCGTCCACGTGATGCGAACCGAGGGCGACAGCCGCATCATCGCCATCGAAAAGGTGGAAAAGTCCGAAGAGACGGACGAAGCGGAAGAGACCGAAGTACAGACCGAAGAATAAAAGAAATACACGGCGGGGAAGCCTCCCCGCCGTGTATTTGAAAAAGGAGTTCCTATGAAGACAGTCACCATCTATACCGACGGTGCGTGCAGCGGCAATCCCGGTCCGGGCGGCTGGGGCGCGATTCTGGAATATCGCGGCAGCGAGCGCGAGCTGCACGGCGGCGAGGCGAACACCACCAACAACCGAATGGAGCTGACGGGCGTGATCACCGCGCTGGAGGCTCTGACCGAGCCGTGCATCGTGGAGCTGTATTCCGACTCCAAGTATGTGATGGACGGGCTTTCCAAGGGCTGGGCTGCGAGCTGGCGCGCCAACGGCTGGCGCAAGAAGGACAAAAAACCCGCGCTCAACCCCGACCTCTGGGAGCGGCTTCTGCAGCTGACGGAAAAGCACACGGTGCACTGTCACTGGGTCAAGGGACACGCGGAAAACGAGAAAAACGAACGCTGTGACCGTATGGCCGTTGCGGAAAGTCAGAAATTCCGGTGAGGAGAGCACGATGACGGACGAAAAGTGGATGCGCGAAGCGCTCCTGCTCGCCGAAGAGGCGGCGGCGGACGGGGAAGTACCCGTCGGCTGTGTCGTGACGCTGGATGATAAAATCGTCGGACGCGGGAGAAATCGCAGAGAAAAAGGAAAAACCGCCCTCGCCCACGCGGAAGTGGAGGCGATCGCCGAGGCGTGCAGAACGCTCGGCGGCTGGCGGCTGTGGCAGTGTACGCTCTATGTGACGCTGGAGCCCTGTCCGATGTGCGCGGGCGCGATCCTGAACGCGCGGATCCCGCGCGTGGTCTACGGTGCGGCGGATGCGCACGACGGCGCCTGCCGCTCGGTGGTGCGGCTTCTGGAACTGCCGTTCCATCAAAAGCCGGAGGTCGTATCCGGCGTACTCGAAGAGGAAAGCAAACAATTGCTGAAACGATTCTTTACCGAACTGCGTCGGGAGGTCAGAGAGCCATGGAAAAAGAAAGAAAACGCTACCTTGAAGCAGGAGAGATCGTAAACACCCACGGACTGCGCGGCGAGATGCGCGTGCTTCCCTGGGCGGACGGACCGGAGTTTCTGACCGGCTTTTCCGTCTTCTACATCGACGGAAAGCCGCATCGCGCGGAAAGCTGCCGCGTGCAGAAGACCTGCGTGCTGCTCAAGCTGGAGGGGACGGATGACGTCGACGCCGCGCGCGCACTGCGCGGAAAGACGGTCTGCATCGACCGTGAGGACGCGCGTCTGCCCGAGGGCAGCGTGTTTGTGCAGGATCTGATCGGTCTGCGCGTCATCGACCAGAACGGAACGGAGATCGGCGAGATCACGGAGGTCATCCAGCTTCCGAAGCACGATGTCTATGTCGTGCGCGGCGCGGCGGGCGAGTATCAGATCCCTGCCGTGAAGGAATTCATCAAAAAGACCGATACGGACGCGGGAACGGTCGACGTCGTTCTCATTGAAGGGATGCTGAGCGATGCGAATTGATATTTTGACGCTGTTTCCCGATGCGGTGGACGCCATGATGCACGAGAGCATCCTCGGCAGAGCGCAGAAAAAGGAGATCATCACGATCCGCTCGCATCAGATCCGCGACTACACCACCAATCGGCAGAATCAGGTGGACGACTATCCCTACGGCGGCGGACGCGGCGCCGTGATGCAGGCCGATCCGCTTTTCCGCTGCCGCGAGGCGGTGCTGGAAGAGATCGGCGCGCCCGCGCACACGATCTTCCTGTCTCCCTGCGGGAAGACCTTCACGCAGGAGGACGCCAGACGGCTGAGCCGCGAGGAGAATATCATCCTCGTCTGCGGACATTACGAGGGCGTGGATCAGCGATTTATCGACGAATGCGTGGACGAGGAGCTCTCGATCGGCGATTTTGTGCTGACCGGCGGTGAAATTCCCGCGATGGCGGTCGCGGACGCGATCTGCAGGCTCGTTCCGGGCGTGCTCGGCGGCGAGGAATGCTTCACCGACGAGAGCCATTGGGCGGGACTTCTGGAATATCCGCAGTATTCTCGCCCGGAGGTCTGGCACGATCGGAGCGTACCGAAGGTGCTGCTCTCCGGCAACCACGGGGCGGTGGACCGCTGGCGTAAAAAACAGTCTCTGCACCGCACCCGCCTGCGCCGTCCCGACCTCTATGAGAGCGTTGTGATCCCCAAAAAGACACGCGCGGAGAAGAAATTCGCCGCCGAGCTGGAGGCGGAATGGGAGGCGCTGCAGAATGGAAGCGTTACAGACCCTGCGCAGCTGGGTGCGGGAGAGCCGTAACATCGTCTTTTTCGGCGGTGCGGGCGTGTCCACAGAGAGCGGCATCCCCGACTTCCGCAGCACGGACGGGCTCTATCATCAGAAATTCGACTACCCGCCGGAGCAGATCTTGTCACACAGCTTTTTTGAACAAAATCCGGAGGAATTCTTCCGCTTTTACCGCGAAAAGATGCTTCCGCTGAACGCAAAGCCGAATATCGTACACAGGAAGCTTGCCGAATGGGAGCGGGAGGGAAGGCTTTCCGCTGTGATTACGCAGAACATCGACGGACTGCATCAAAAGGCAGGGAGCAAAGCTGTTTATGAACTGCACGGCTCAGTGCTGAGAAACTACTGCACGCGGTGCGGCAAATTCTTCTCGGCAGAGCATATCCGCGACACGGAGGGTGTGCCGAAGTGCGCCTGCGGCGGAACGATCAAGCCGGATGTGGTGCTCTACGAAGAGGCGCTGGACGAGACCTGCCTCACGCGGGCGGTCGATGCGATCGAGAAAGCCGATGTGCTGCTCGTCTGCGGCACGAGTCTGACGGTCTATCCCGCG
>JAFVWG010000063.1 GCA_017501805.1 Oscillospiraceae bacterium | reverse complement strand
CTGCTTGAGGTGCTGGACAACGAGCAGAATATGAGCTTCCGCGATCACTATCTCGAAGTTCCGTTCGATCTCAGCCGCTGTATGTTCATCACAACCGCGAACACTACATCGACCATTCCCCGTGCTCTGCTCGACCGTATGGAGGTCATCGAGCTCGGCTCGTATACCGATGAGGAGAAGCTCCGCATCGCAAAGGGACATCTGCTGCCCAAGCAGATGAAAAAGCACGGCATCGCCAGAGAGCGCCTGCGTCTAACGGACGGCGCGATCCGCGAGATCGTAGCCTGCTACACCCGCGAGTCCGGCGTGCGAAATCTAGAACGCGAGCTGACGAAGGTCTGCCGAAAGGCGGCTGTTGCGCTGGTTTCCGACAACGCACCGGAAAAGATCCACATCGCATCCGCGAATCTGGAGCAGTATCTCGGTATTCGGAAGTATCTGCCGGATACGATCCCGGAAAAGGACCCGGTCGGTCTTGTCACGGGGCTTGCGTGGACGGCGGTCGGCGGCGAAACGCTGGAGGTCGAGGTCAACGTCGTGGACGGCTCCGGAAAGCTGGAGCTGACCGGCAACCTTGGCGACGTGATGAAGGAAAGCGCCCGCGCCGCGATGAGCTATATCCGCTCGCGTACGCGTCAGTACGGCATCGATCCGGATTTTTACAAGAACAAAGACGTTCACGTGCATTTCCCGGAGGGGGCGATCCCCAAGGACGGACCGTCCGCCGGTATCACCATCTGCACGGCGATGATCTCCGCGCTCACAGGCGCAAAGGTGCGCCGTGAGATCGCGATGACGGGCGAGATCTCCATCCGCGGACGCGTACTGCCCATCGGCGGACTCAAGGAAAAGACGATGGCGGCGCTTCGCCACGGCATCCGCACCGTCATTATCCCGCAGGACAATGTCAAGGATCTTGAGGAGATCGATCCCAACGTCCGCAAGGCGCTGCATTTCCTGTCCGTGCGGCACGCCGACAGCGTGATCGAGGCGGCGCTGGACTTCTCCGGCTGCGCCGTTACGCCGGAGCTGACCGATGCGGAGACGAAGCGGATGCTTCCGATCCCCCGCCTGCGGAAAAACAAAACAGGCATTCGCCAATAGGAGCACACTATGAATCTGAACAATGCGGAATTCATTCTTTCCGCCGCGTCTACGGACGCCTGCCCGCGCGACGGACTGCCGCAGATCGTCTTTGCAGGACGGTCGAATGTGGGGAAGTCCTCGGTCATCAACCGCCTTCTGCGGCGGAGAAACTTCGCGCGCGTCGGCTCGATGCCCGGAAAGACCGTACAGCTGAATTTCTTCCGGATCGACGGGACGTTCTATCTCGTTGACATCCCCGGCTACGGCTACGCGAAGGTCTCCGAGGCGGAGCGGGCGCGCTGGGGGCGGCTGATGGACGCATATTTCTCCGATCCCGCGCTTCTGACCTTCGGCGTGATGATCGTTGACGCGCGGCACAAGCCGACCGCGGACGACCGCACGATGGCAAGCTGGTTTTTGCAGACGGGAAAGCCCTTTGCCGTGGTCGCCAACAAGCTGGACAAGCTGAAAAAGAGCGAGATCGAGCCAAATCTTGCCCGCATCCGCGAAACGCTCGAACTGCCGGAAGCGGTGGAACTCATTCCGTTCTCCGCCGAGACGGGAGAGGGCAGGGAAGTCCTTCTGCGCGCCGTGCTGCGCGCCGCGGGGGAGAACGGTTAAGCGCTGCCCGCAAAAAATCGGGCAGAGGGCTTGCATTTTAAAAAATGCGTATTATAATAGGGTTAGCACTCTTTTGATGTGAGTGCTAACCCTTTTCGATTGGATGTGATACCATGGCAAAAAAACAGTTTAAGGCGGAGTCGAAGCGTCTGCTGGATCTGATGATCAACTCCATCTACACACATAAGGAGATCTTTCTGCGTGAGCTGATCTCCAACGCGAGCGACGCGATCGACAAGCTCGCCTATCTTGCGCTGACCGATCAGAACGTCGGTCTCAGCCGCAATGATTTTGCGATCACGCTCACGACGGATGAGAAAATGGGCATCCTGACCGTCTCGGACAACGGCATCGGTATGAGCCGTGAGGAGATGGAGGAGAACCTCGGCACGATCGCGAAGAGCGGCTCGTACCAGTTCAAGAAGACGATGGAAAAGACCGAAGAGGTCGACATCATCGGTCAGTTCGGCGTGGGCTTCTATGCGGCGTTTATGGTGGCGGAGGCGGTATCCGTCATTTCCAAAAAATACGGCGAGGAGCAGGCGTATCTGTGGCAGAGCGCGGGCGCGGACGGCTATACCGTCACCCCCTGCGAGAAGGACGGCTGCGGCACAGATGTGATCCTGAAGTTCAAGAAGGACACGGAGGATGAAAAGTACTCCCGCTTCCTCAAGGACTACGAGCTGCGCGCCTTAGTGCGGAAATACTCCGACTATATCCGCTATCCCATCCGTATGGAAGTGGAAAAGACCCGCGAAAAGGAAGTGCCCGAGGGCGCGGAAAAGCCCGAAAAGCCCGAGTACGAGACCTATCGCGAGATCGAGACAGTCAACTCGATGGTGCCGCTGTGGCAGCGTGCGAAGAAGGACGTCAAGCAGGAGGAGTACGACAGCTTCTATCGGGACAAGTTCTACGATTTCGAAGCGCCGCTCAGCGTGATCCACACCTCCGTGGAGGGCGCGGTGTCCTACAAGGCGCTGCTGTTTATCCCGGCGAAGGCGCCGTACGATTTCTACACGAAGGACTTCAAAAAGGGTCTGCAGCTTTACGCCTCCGGCGTTCTGATCATGGAAAACTGCGAGGACCTGCTGCCGGATCATTTCCGCTTTGTGCGCGGCGTGGTGGACTCGCAGGATCTCAGTCTGAACATTTCGCGCGAGATGCTGCAGCACGACCGCCAGCTCAAGCTGATCGCGGTCAATCTCGAAAAGAAGATCCGCGCGGAGCTGGAAAAACTGCGCGACAATGACGCGGAGAAATATGAGAAGTTCTTCGACGCCTTCGGAGCACAGCTCAAGTACGGCGTGGTGGCGGACTACGGCATTCACAAGGAGTCCGTGCAGGACCTGCTGATGTTCCGCTCGGCGAATGCGGAAAAGCGCATCACACTGAAGCAGTACGTCGATGCAATGCCCGAGGAACAGAAGAAGATCTATTTTGCCGCAGGCGAGGGCCTCGGCAGACTCGCACAGCTTCCGCAGGCGGAGCCGGTGCGTGAGAAGGGCTACGATATCCTCTATTTCACCGACGAAGTGGACGAGTTCGTTGCACAGGCGCTCGGCGTCTACGCGGAAAAGCAATTCTGCAACGTGGCGACAGACGATCTCGGTCTGGAAAGTGCCGAAAGCAAGGAAGAGACCGAAAAGCGCGACGAGGAGGCAAAGCCCGTCCTCGAATTTGTGAAAAACACGCTCGGCGACAAGGTCAGGGAAGTGCGGCTGAGCAGGAATCTGCGTTCGCACCCCGTGTGCGTGGTGCCGGAGGCGGGGATGAGCTTCGAGATGGAGAAGTACTTCAGCCGCGTCAATCCCGAGTTCAAGGAGAAAGTGGGCCGCATTCTCGAGCTGAACGCGGAGCATCCCGTGTTTGCCGCGCTCCGCAAGGCAATGGAAGAGGACTCGGCAAAGGCGGAGAAGTACGCGAAGCTGCTCTACGATCAGGCGCTGCTCATCGCCGATCTGCCGCTGGAGGATCCCACGGCGTATACCGATATGATCTGCAGTCTGATGCAGTAAAAAACAAAGCAGGAGTCGAAAGACTCCTGCTTTTTTGTACCGCTTTGCGGGGGATTGAAATGCTGCCTGCGGCAGGCGGATGGGCAATGCCCATCCCTACGACGGTGGAACGGAACTACTGCGCAGATATTTTGCGGCTGCATACTTGGCTCTCCCTATGGGAGAGCTGTCACCGAAGGTGACTGAGAGGGTGTCGTTTCGAGGGAGTGATATACCCTCTCCGTCTCGCTGCGGCTCGGTCCCGCCGCGGCTCTGATATGCCACCGGCATATCATTCACTACCGCGGCGCACGCTTCGCGCGCCCATAGGGAGAGGCAAGGCGGGTGGGGACACCTCATCCGTCTGTGGCAGGGGGCAATACAAATACAAACGCGTCGGCTGCGGAGCATCCGCGTACCGACGCGTTATTTGCTGTTCGTCAGGCCGACGATGTAGTCGATGCTTACATGGTAAAACTCCGCGAGGCGGATCAGAAAGTCGATCGGGATCGTGCGCGTTCCTTTCTCATACCGCCGGTAGACCTCGCGTTTGCATTGCAGGAGGTCCGCGATCTGCTGCTGCGTCAGATCGTGGTCGACCCGCAAATCCTCCAAACGTTTGAAATACATTTTTACCACCTCTTGATTATGCTACCATTTGGTGGTATACTTTTCCCGAAAATGCTACCGTTTAGTAGCATTACTTCATAGAAACGAGGTACGCATGATGAAAAGGCGCATTGTTTCGCTGCTGCTCTGCTTTTGCATAACAGTAAGTCTGTTTTCGGGCGTGTCGATCTCCGTTTTTGCGGAGGAAGACGCTGCGCCTGTGATTGAGGACATCCCCGTTGCCTCCGCTGTTGCGGAAGACGGAAAGACGCTGGATGTCCTGCGGGAG
>JAFVWG010000062.1 GCA_017501805.1 Oscillospiraceae bacterium | reverse complement strand
CTGCTTGCTCAGCTGAAGCCGCTGCTTCCGAAGGCTTCGGGTGCGACCTGGGTCAGTATGGCGGCAGGTGTGCCGATCGAGAAAATTCAAGCAGGCCTCGGCGGTGCACCGCTCATCCGCATTATGCCGAATACTCCCGTTGGTGTCGGCGCGGGTATGGTGCTCTATGCCTGCTCGGAGAATGTGACGGATGCTGCAAAGGCGGCGTTCCTTTCCGCACTCGGTGAGGCGGGGGAGATTCTGGCACTTCCCGAAACGCTCATCGACGCGGGCTGCGCGTTGTCCGGCTGCGGTCCCGCGTTTGTCTGCATGTTTGCCGAGGCACTCGCGGACGGCGGCGTTTCCTGCGGTCTGCCGCGTGCGCACGCGAAGCTTCTTGCGGCGCAGACGCTTCTCGGGACGGCTTCGTTGCTGCTTCGGGACGGAGCGGAGCCTGCCGCCCTCAAGGACGCGGTCTGCAGTCCGGGAGGTACGACGATCGAGGGTGTGCTTGCGCTGGAGGAAGGGCACTTCCGCGGCACTGTGATGCGGGCGGTCCGTGCGGCCTGCGACAAAGCAAAGAAGCTTTCCTGAATGTCGATTTGTGTCGACAAAAACTTCGATAAAATCGGCATTTTTTCATTGAAAAATCCTTTGAAATGTGTTACATTATCCGCGTCGCAGCGATGTGCGAATTGCGTTTCCGGAAACGCGCAATCATGTACGGATATAGGAGAGGTGCGAATGAATCAAGCAAAACGAGTCCTGATCGCAGACAGCAGTCAGGAATTTTGCGAGCATCTTAGAGAGATCATCCGGCAAAAGACCGGATTGGAAGTTGTGGCGACCGCACAGGACGGTGCGAGTGCGATCACAATGATAGAGCAGCTGCGTCCCGATCTGCTTGTTGTCGATATGATGCTGCCTGTGCACGACGGTCTGTCCGTCCTGCAGGCCGCAGCGAAGACAGAGCCCAGACCGACGTCTTTGGTTCTTTGCAGTTTTATGACGCAGTATGTTTCCTATATGGCGGAAAAGCTCGGTGTTCAGTACTTCATGGCACGCCCGTGTGATGAAGAACAGATCTGTGAGCGTCTTGCCGAGATCGCGCAGATGCGCCCGCACTCTGCGGATGCGGCTGAGAAAACCCCGGATCTTGAGTCCATGGTGACCTCTGTCATCCACGAGATCGGCGTACCGGCACATATCAAGGGCTACCAGTACCTGCGCGAGGCGATCATGATCGCGATCAAGGATATGGACGTGATCAACGCCATCACCAAGGTGCTCTACCCGCAGGTGGCGAAGACCTTTTCCACCACACCGTCCCGCGTTGAACGCGCGATCCGTCACGCGATCGAAGTCGCGTGGGACAGGGGAGACCTCGAAACCCTGCAGTGCTTCTTTGGGTACACGGTTTCCAACACGAAAGGCAAACCGACCAACAGCGAGTTCATTGCGCTGATCGCGGACAAGCTTCAGCTGCAGATGAAAAGCGCAAGGGAGCAGAACGTTTTTGCGTGATAACAGAAAATGCCGACCGATCTTCCGACCGGTCGGCTCTTTTTTCTCTTTGTTATTTTTCGGCTCTCTCCGCAAGCAGCGCCGCGGCTTTTTCCGCAACGATCTGCTCTTCGTCGGTCTCTGTCAGATAGACGCGGACAGGGGAATCCGCGCAGGAGATGTCTTCCTCTCCGCGCTCGTTTTTTCCCGGGTCGATGGCGATGCCGAGGAATTCCAGATCCTTCAGCGCGAGACGGCGCACAAGCGGGCTGTTCGTACCGATACCGCCGCCGAATACAACGGCGTCCAGACCGCCCATAGCCGCCGCGTACGAGCCGATGTATTTGCGGATGGAGTAGGCGTAGGAACGGATGGCGATTTCCGCGTCTTCGTTTCCTTGCTTTGCAGCGGCTTCAACATCCCGCAGGTCTCCCGAAAGACCGTCCGTCATACCGAGGAAACCGCTCTTTGTCTGCAGCATCGTTTTGACCTCTTCAAGCGTCATCCCGCATTCTTCGACGAGATAGAAGATGATATAGGGGTCGATATCTCCGCAGCGGTTGTTGTGCATCACGCCGCACTGCAGGGAGAGACCCATTGAGGTATCCACGCTGATGCCGTCTCTGACCGCGCAGATGCTTCCGCTGCCGCCGAGATGGCAGGTGACGATCTTTGTCTGCGGGCGGTCGAGCTTTTCGATCGCAAGGCGGGAGAGGTACTCGTGCGATGCGCCGTGGAAGCCGTAGCGATGGATGGCGTGCTCTTTGCTCAATGCCACGGGGATGGAATAACGGCTCGCCTCCGCCGGCATATTGGCGTGGAAGGCCGTCTCAAAGGCGCCGATCAGCGGTGTTTCCGGCAGAAGCTTCCGGAAGAGACGGATCGCGGCAAGGTAGGGCGGGTTATGGGCGGGAGCGACCGCGTTGAAGGCTTCCATCGCGGCGAGCACATCGTCCGTGAGGAACTGCGTTCCGGTCACGCCCTTTGCGTGCACGACCTTGAAGGCAACGCAGTCGATTTCATTGATCGAGTCGATCTCTGCCGGACAGAGTGCATCCAGCATCCGTTGGATCGCTTCAAGATGTGTGGGGAAGACCGCGGAAACACTTTCTTTTTTTCCGCTCTTCGGATCTGTCGTATAAAAGACGCCTTCCTTTTGCCCCACGCGTTCCGCGCCTCCGCGGGCGAGAATGCTCTGCGGTGCGTCCGTGGTACGGAGCTGATATTTCAGCGAGGTGCTGCCGACATTGCAAACGAGAATCTTCATATTGGATCCTTTCCGCACGAAGCCGCAAACGGGATCGGCTCATAAAGATGCCGTTTGACTTTTTGGCTTCGGCTTTTTATAATAGAAGCAGAGGAATAAACTGTGAAAGGAGCTGATCGTATGCATTATACCATGTCGATCGCAGGAATGGAACGGAATCTTCCGATTTGCCGTGTATCGGATAAGCTGTACATCGGAGCATTTGTGATTTTCGGTGATGTCGAGCTGACCGTGCACTGTGCAAAGAAACTGCTGGAGATCGCGCCGGAGTACGACTATATGATCACCGCAGAATCCAAGGGAATCCCGCTGATCCACGAAATGGCGAGGCAGAGCGGGAAGAACGAATACTTCCTCGCGAGAAAAGCTCCCAAGCTGTATATGCAGAAGGTCTTTGATGTCAAGGTGCGCTCGATCACGACTGAAAAGGAACAGCACCTGTATCTGGACAAGGCCGACGCGGACAAGATGAAGGGCAAGCGCATCCTGATCGTGGATGACGTCATCTCCACCGGTGAGTCGCTTGCCGCACTGGAAAAGCTCGTCCAGACAGCCGGCGGTATTGTCTGCGGCAAGCTCGCCATCCTTGCGGAGGGCGACGCGCAGGAGCGCAGCGATATCCAATACCTTGAAAAGCTGCCGCTGTTCAATCCGGACGGTACGCCGATCGATTGATCCTACAGATACCCAAAAGCCTCCGCCTCGGCGGAGGCTTTTTTGCTTGCGTTAAGCGGTCTGATATGCTATAAAGAAGTAAATGATATTTACTTCGGAGGTGCTCGTATGACACTCGGTGAAAAGCTGCGGCAGCTGCGCCGCGGGCTGGGGATGACACAGAAAGAGCTTGCGGGGGAGCGGATCACGCGCAATATGCTCTCACAGATCGAGTCCGGAACGGCAACGCCGTCTATGAAGACGCTGCAGTATCTTGCGGAACGGCTCGGTGTCAGCGCGTCGTCGCTGATGGATCCTTCGGACGGAG